>CANRAI010000001.1 GCA_947628555.1 uncultured Clostridia bacterium
TTTATTTTACAAAAAACCTGTTGATTTATTTAACTTTTTTATTTCTAACTGTTGCACTTAGTTTGACAATTCAATTTGCTTATAGTTTACGTTTTTAAAAGACCTTTTAATGCATTTAAGGTTAAAAAACCTTTAATTTCAATCGGAAAGATTCAATGCCGCTTGTCGTAAGCCAACGCTTCGGATTTTTCACGCATTATATATCCGAGAAAGCCTTCGCAGCCGTCGCGGATATCCGAATACGCCCGCCCGAAATCGCGTGTGTACCATGGGTCGGCTATGTCGCGCGGGTTCGCGGTAAAAGAACAGAGTTTAAAAATCTTTTCCCCAAATTTCCCGCCCGTAAGGCGAAGCACGTCCATTAAATTCATACTGTCCATTACGAGCACGTAATCGGCGTTAATAACATCCCGCAGGGTAAGCTGCCGCGCGGTATGCCCTTCTTTTATGCCGTGGGCTTCAAGAGTTTTCTTCGCAGGGGTATATACGGGATTGCCCGTTTCCTCGTCCGACGTTCCGAAAGAGGAGACGTTAAAGCTTAAAGACAGCCCCCTTTCCTCTACCATTTTTTTAAAAATAAGTTCCGCCATAGGCGAACGGCAGATATTGCCCAGACAGACAAAAATTACGGATATCATTTAATCGCCTATTTTAAGCTTCTGCCAGGGCGTGCCGTCGGGTTTGTAGCCTTCGAGATAATCAAGTAATTCGTCGTCGGAAGTGAAATATGTGTACATTTCATACGCCTTAAAAGTGATGAACTTGCGTTCCGCCACTTCAAGCATAAATTTTTCAAGATTGTCGTAATAGCCGTCGATATTGAATATTGCTATCGCCTTTTCGTGCCTGCCCAGCTGTTTTAAAGTGAGCACTTCGAAAAATTCCTCGAAAGTGCCGATGCCGCCGGGAACGATTATAAAAGCTTCCGCCTCGTCCTCCATAGTCTTTTTGCGCTCCGACATGGTATCGGTGTAAGTAATTTCATCACATTCGGCAAAGAGCTGCTCTATACCCTCGTCGCGGAAAAATTTGGGAACTACGCCGTGAACTCTGCCTCCGCCCCGCTTCACTCCGCGTGCCGCCGCGCCCATAAGTCCCGAAGCGCCACAACCGAAAACGAGGGAATGTCCGCGTTTTGCAAGTTTTTCCCCAAGCTGTTCGACGTAATCTATATATTTTTTATCGATGTGCGCGCTTGCCGCGCCGAAAACGCATATTTTCATGATGTCTCCAAAGTACGGTTACTTTTATATTATATTTATTCTGCGCGGTTTTGTCAATTGAAATCGCAATCACCTTCCGCGCCTAAACGCCTCGGGCGGGATTTTCATATTATGGATTAGGGGGTGATTTTATGGAATGGCAGCACATTCTTTGGTCGGCTCTCGGTATAATCGTAACTGCGCTTGTAAGCTGGCTTGTGCACAGGCTTACGGCCTTCCTGAACGCAAAAATCAAGGACGCCGAGGCGTTAAAATTGCTGAACGAGGCGCTGGATATAATTTCGGGCGTAGTCAAAAGCACCTACCAGACCTACGTCGAGGAGCTGAAAAACAAAGGCGCGTTTGATGAAAGCGCGCAAAAAACCGCTCTTGAAGCGGCGGTAAAAGCCGCCGAAACGAAGATGTCAGACGGCGTTAAAAAATATATCACCGAAAACTTCGGCGAGCTGACAAGCTGGATTGAAGGACAAATCGAATCTACCCTTTACGATTTGAAAAAGGGCAGCAAAAGCGTGGAAAGCTGTAAAAACAAAGCTTAACCCGCTGCCCGTCCGCTATTTACGGACGGGTACATAACGGACTGAAATTTTTTCCGCAGTTAACGCGTAGCACAAGGCAAGCGCAGTTTTACGCCGTATTGCGCCGCAAATATGCGGCTGAAACCAAAAGCCCTTCGGGCTTCGGTTCGTCGGGACTTCAAGTCCTTTTCGCTATTCTGTGTCCGTCAAAAGCGCCCAAAGGCGTTCAGCCTTTGGGCGCTTTTGGTGGACCAGTCGGGACTTGCACCCGAGTCTTACATAGTTCGGAAAAGACTTCTACATACTTATTCCGCCTTTAAACTTGACCGTATTCCCCGGCGGACGGGGAGAATATCGGCGCATACCGCGTAAAAATTTCGCCTTATGAATCGCACGGCAGGCAATCTGAGGGCTATCCGTTTAATTAACGCCCGAAACCGCCAACGGAGCGCGGCTGCGGACGGACCGCTTTAAGTTAAGCGGCGCAAGCGGCGAAGCTTCCCGCATTGAATGCAGGGAAAGCTACAACCTTTTCAGAATTATTTTCTGCGTTTAAATTTAAATTCCGTTTTTACAAAGCCGAGCCTTTGGTATGCTTCTCCTTTCCTCCCTGCGCAATCGAATCTGGAACTGGCCCGTAAATTTTTACGGTAACAATATTATATAGTGTCGGGCGATAAAAAATCAAGCGCTTTATTTTGTTTTTTATTGACAATTTTGCCTAATTGTTTTAAATTTAATGTATGATTTACACGGTTACTTTTAATCCGTCGCTGGATTATTACGTAAAAGTGAATAGTCTTAAAAGCGGAATAGTCAACCGTACTGCTGACGAAAGACTGACTATGGGCGGCAAAGGGCTGAATGTTTCGCTTGCCCTGAACGAGTTGGGCGACGAAAACAAGGCCTTTGCGTTCGTGGCGGGATTTACGGGGAAATTTATAAAAGAACGGGCTATATCCCTCGGGTTAAACTGCCATTTTATAAACGTATCGGGGCAAAACCGCATCAACGTTAAAATCAAAAGCAACATAGAAACGGACATAAACGGGTCGGGGGCGAATGTCTTTCAAAAGGACGTAGATAAGCTTGCGCATAAACTGAAAACTCTTTTAAAGGCGGGCGACTGGTTGATTGTAAGCGGAAGCGTTCCCTCCACCCTCAAAGATTCGGTTTACGCCGACCTTTTAAAACACATTAACATAAACGAAAGCGTAAAGACGGTAATCGACGCAAGCGGAAACCTGCTTACGCAAACGCTTAAATACAAACCGTTCCTTATAAAGCCCAACATCTACGAAATGTGCGAAATCTTCGGGCTGAAAACAGTGCCGGACATAGAGGGCGTGTTCGCTTACGCGCGGAAATTCCGTGAAATGGGGGCGCGTAACGTCATAGTTTCAATGGGAAGTTCGGGCGCAGCTATGGTGACCGAAACGGAGCAGGCCCTGTACGTACGCGCCGCGAGAGGTCAGCTTATAAATTCCGTCGGCGCGGGAGATTCGCTTATCGCAGGCTTCATACACGAATTTATAAGTACGGGCAGTTATTTTTCGGCTTTGAATTTCGGCGCGGCGGCGGGAAGCGCGTGCGCTTTCACAAAAAATATCGCCACGCGCGAACAGATAGCAAGCGTGGAAAAAATTATGTTATGATAAAATTGTATTGCACATATGCGGATACATCGGAAGAACGGCTTAAAAACGTTTTAAAAGCATACGTACCCGCAGATTTTACGATTTCACGCACTCCTCTCGGCAAACCGTATATAGAGGGGAATCCAGTTTATTTTTCCTTAACCCACAGCGAAAACAGGGCTTTGATAGCGCTTTCCGACAAGCCTGTGGGGGTTGACCTGGAAATTTACCGAGGACGGGACCGGGAAAGCGTTGTTGCCCGCTGGTCTGAAAGCGAGAAAGCCGAAATTTCAGGCGAAAAAGACTTTTTAAAGCATTGGACCGCGCGCGAAGCGTATATAAAGCTTTACGGGTATTCCTTGGCAAAAATGTTGAAACGTGTTGAGTTTTGCGGCGGAAAATTGCTGTTTGACGGCGAACCGCAGGAAATTTTTCTGCGGCATTACGACTTAGGTTACGGAATGGCGGCGGTCTGCACGGAAAATTAGTTTTTTTAAAATGGCAAAAAAATAATTCTTATCAAAAAACGGCGGAAGCCGTTTTATTTTTTTGTCAGATTATTGCCAAACCGCGCGTATTTTGTTATAATACAGTTATGAAATGTTTTATTATCGCTATGCCCAAAGAGGCAAATCCCGTCATCGAAGCCATGAAAATCCAAAAAGATAAAATTTTTAACGATAAACGCGCCGTCTATGGCACGCTTTACGGCGCCGAAACGGCGGTCGTTATCTGCGGAGTGGGCAAGGTAAACGCGGCAAGCGGCACGCAGTTCGCCATAGATTGCCTCGGCGCGACAAAAATAATAAATTTGGGTGTTGCGGGCGGGCTTAATCCGTCCGTCGAGGTGGGAAAAATTTACTCCGTTTCCGAAGTCGTTCAGTACGACTTCGACTTAACCCAGCTTAACGGCACGAAAATCGGCACGCTTGACGAATGTACGGAAAACTACCTTCCGCTTATTACGGCAGACGGCTTTGAAAAGCGGCGGGTTGCCACGGGCGACCGCTTCAACGACAATCCCGACGACTATAAGCTTCTTACAAAGGAATTGAACGCGGATATACGCGAGATGGAGCTGGGCGCGATTGCGCAGGTGTGCATGCACGCAAATCTGCCGTGCAGCGCATTTAAGATAATTTCCGACATCGCTGGAAGCGGCTCCACGACAGAACAATATCTGAAAAATCTTGATACGTGTTTCGTTTCTTTAAAAAATAACCTTGAAAAAATTATAAAATCGGTGTGATATGAAACCTTTAAACGGCGGCTGGGACGAGCTGTTGGCTCCCCTTTTCAGCGACGATAGATATCTTAAAATACGCGAATTTTTAAAAGACGAATACTCCCACCATACAGTCTATCCTGATATGTACGATTTGTACAACTGTTTCCGCTTTACGCCTTTCGAAAGCCTTAAAGCGGTGCTCCTCGGGCAAGACCCCTACCACGAGCCTGGGCAGGCGCACGGGCTGTGTTTTTCAGTGAAAAAGGGCGTGCCCCTTCCCCCGTCGCTGCAAAATATCTACAAAGAGATTGAAAACGACCTTAAAATAAAAGAGCCCGACTGCGGCGACTTGACGAAGTGGGCGAAAGAGGGCGTGTTGCTTCTGAACACGACGCTTACGGTGCGCGCGCACGCCGCAAATTCGCACTCTAAATGCGGCTGGGCGTGGTTTACGGACAACGTAATAAAGCTGATTTCGGACAAAACTACGGGTACGGTATTCATTTTATGGGGCGGAAACGCGCGTAGCAAAGCGCCGCTTATAGACGGAAGCAAGCATTTGATTTTACAATGCGCGCATCCTTCCCCCCTTTCCGCTTACAACGGTTTTTTCGGTTGCAAACATTTTTCAAAGACCAACGAATACCTTATATCCCAAGGGAAAACGCCCATAGACTGGGATTTGAATGAACGATAAACGGCTTAATTGTAATGCTTATAAGTAAAAAAATGCGGAAAACTTACACGTTCCCGCATTTTTTATATCTATTCACAGCCTTCGATGACTTGGGATATCTTTTCAAGCGTCTTATCCAGCCCGAAACGGGTTTGGGCGGACGTTACCAGCACATTGCCCGCGCCGCATTTGAATGTCGCCGCGATATTTATAACGCTACGCTGTATCTGTGCGCGGGAAAGCTTATCCGCCTTGGTTGCGACTATCGTAAATGGAATGATATGGTAGTTGAGAAATTCTATCATCTGTCTGTCGTCGGCGGTGGGGTCGTGGCGGATATCCACAAGCGAAAAAACGTGGGCTATCGACTCCTTTTCAGCGAAAAAATTTTCCAAAAGCCGACCCCATCTGTCCTTTTCTTCCTTTGAAACGCGGGCGTAACCGTAACCGGGCAAATCCGCCAAAATAAATTCGCCCATGTCAAAATAATTGACAAGCCGCGTCCTGCCCGGGTCTTTGGAAACCTTGGCAAGCTTTTTTTCGTTGGCGAGCATATTTATAAAGCTGGATTTGCCGACGTTCGACTTGCCGCATACGGCGATTACCGGCTTTTCCGTTCTGAGAAACTGTGATTCGTTTGCCGCGCTTAAAAGAAATTTCGCATTTATCTTTATCATTTTGTTTAACCCTATATGCCCGCCGGCGGAAACCGCCGGCGGGCTTTAATTTAATTTTAAATACCTATTATAGCGTTTTTGAACACCGCGGCCACGTCGGTGACGGGGATGAAATGCAGCTTTTCCCTTATATTTTCGGGAATTTCTTCCAAATCCTTTTTGTTGTCGGCCGGAATTATTACGTCCTTTACGCCGACACGGTAGGCTGCAAGCGCCTTTTCCTTCAACCCGCCTATCGGCAGGACTTTGCCGCGGAGAGTTATTTCACCCGTCATCGCAACCGAGCTTTTGACGGGTTTACCCGTAAACGCCGAAAGTATTGCCGTAGCCATTGTAATTCCAGCGCTCGGACCGTCCTTGGGCGTCGCGCCCTCGGGCACGTGAATGTGTATATCCGTCGTTTCGAACGTCTGACTGTCGATACCGTACGCCTGCGAGTTGGCGCGTATATAGCTTATTGCCGCGCGGGCGCTCTCCTTCATAACGTCGCCCAGCTTGCCGGTAAGCAGAATGTCTCCCTTGCCGTGCATTGCGGAAACTTCAATTGTCAGGGTTGTGCCGCCCACTGCCGTCCAGGCGAGCCCCGTAGCCGCGCCGACCTCGTCGGAGGCTATAAAGTTGTCCCTGTCAAACCTTTTTGCGCCGAGCATTTCGCCCACGCCTTCCGCGGTGACCGTTATGCTTTCCACAACGCCCGAAGCAAGCTTTACCGCCGCCTTGCGGCAGACTGCGTCGATATTCCTTTCAAGATTTCTGACCCCCGCTTCCAGGGTGTAGCCGTTTATAATCTCGTCTATGGCTTCGTCGGTTACGGTAAGCTGTTCCTTTCTCACTCCGTTAGCCTCCCGTCGCTTATCCACAAGATAGCGCTTTGCGATTTCACGCTTTTCCTCCTGTGTGTAGCCGTTCAGCTCTATGACTTCCATTCTGTCGAGAAGAGGCCTCGGAACGGTGTCCAGCCCGTTGGCTGTGGTTATGAATAAAACCTTGCTTAAATCGTAGGGAAGTTCGAGATATCTGTCGCGGAAAGTGGAGTTCTGGGCAGGGTCGAGCACTTCCAGAAGCGCGCTGGCGGGGTCGCCGCGCATATCCGAGGACAGCTTGTCAATTTCGTCCAGAAGGAACACGGGATTGCTTGTGCCCGCCGTTTTTATCCCCGCGATTATCCTGCCCGGAAGCGCGCCTACATAGGTCTTGCGGTGTCCGCGAATCTCCGATTCGTCCTTTACTCCTCCCAAAGACATTCTTACGAATTTTCTGCCGAGAGCGCGGGCGATTGAGCTTGCAATAGAAGTCTTGCCGACGCCGGGAGGCCCTACGAAACACAAAATAGGCGCGTTCATTCCCCCGGTAAGCTGCAAAACGGCAAGATACTCGGTTATTCTCTCTTTGATTTTTTCAAGTCCATAGTGGTCTTGGTTCAGCACCTTTACGGCTTCGTTCAAATCCTTTGTATCCTCGGTCGTAACCGACCAGGGCAAGTCGAGAAGCCAGTCGATGTACATTCTGAGAACGTTGTAATCGGGCGAGGACGGCTGCATTTTGCTCATTCTCGACAGCTCTTTAAGCGCCTTTTCCTCTACCTCGGCGGGCATGCGGCGCTCCTTTATCCTGCGTTCGAGCTCCGTCTTTTCTTCCTCGTCGTCGCCGAGTTCGGTGTGTATGGCTTTCAACTGCTCGCGCAGGAAATATTCCTTTTGGTTTTTATCTATATTCTGGCGGACCATGGCGTTGATTTTGCGTTCAAGGCGCACAATTTCAAGCTCTTCGTTGAGAATCGTATCAAGCATTTTAAGCCGCTCGATAAGGCGGCTACATTCGAGAAGCGCCTGCTTCTGCTCCACGTTTATCCTGAGATTATGCCCCGCGATATTCACAAGTTGGTCGGGGTCGGGGCAGAGTTCGAGTTCGGCTGCAACATTTTTGGGAATACGCGTTTCCGTCTGGCAGATTTCGTGCACCATATCCTTCGAAGTGCGGAAGTACGCTTCTTCAAGCTGACTGTCCGAACGGACGGTTTCCAGTTTCTCGACGTCGGAAAGCATACAGCCATCGACTTCCTCTACGCGCACCGCGGTAGCCCTGAACAGGCCTTCGACAAAAATCCTGACGGTGTTGCCCGGCAGGCGCGTGACCTGCCTGAGCTTGCAGACCACGCCGACGGCATAGAGGTCGTCGGGAACAATCTGCTCCTTTTCGGCTGTCCTCTGCGCCACGACGAAAAGGTAGGTATCCCCTTCGGAAGCGTACCTTACGGCGTTTAACGAAACGGGTCTGCCCACGTCGAACGAGGGTGCGGTATCGGGAAATACTACCCTGCCGCGTAAAGCGAGAGTGGGCACTCTTTCAATTGTCGTTTTTGCCATTTCATCTCCTTGAATAAAGCGCAATTTCTCCTTGGAAGAAATTGCGCGTCAGCTGTTATTTTATGCAAATTTGCAATACGTATTGGGTTTTTCCAGCTCACGCCGTCTGTTTATAAACGATTTTCGGCTCAGCCCTGTCGGTAACACATTCCTTGGTTACGATGACTTCCTCGACGTTCTTTTCGGAGGGGATTTTATACATGACCGAGGTCATAAAGCCCTCTATTATTGTCCGCAGACCCCTTGCGCCCGTCTTCAAACGTATTGCCGTGTTGGCAATTTCGCGCACTGCGGAATCCTCAACCGTAAGCTTCACGCCGTCCATTGCGATAAGCTTCTGATATTGCTTGATTATGGCGTTCTTGGGCTGCGTCAAAATGTTTACGAGCGCGTCCTCCGACAGCGGATGCAGGCTTACTACAATGGGAATCCTGCCTACGAATTCGGGGATAAGCCCGAACTGCGTGAGGTCCTGCGGCTTTACGTCGGAGAGCATTTCGTAAATATTTTCTTCCGTGTTCTTTACCGTGCCGCCGAAGCCGAGAGAGGTGTTGTCCCTGCGCTTCTGCACGATTTTGTCGAGCCCGACGAACGCTCCGCCGCATATAAACAGAATATTCGTGGTGTCTATACGCAGACACTCCTGCTGGGGATGCTTTCTGCCGCCCTGCGGGGGCACGTTGGCGACGGTGCTTTCGATAATCTTCAAAAGCGCCTGCTGGACGCCCTCGCCCGAAACGTCGCGGGTAATTGAAACGTTTTCGCTCTTTCTTGCGATTTTATCTATTTCGTCGATATAGATTATCCCGCGTTCCGCGCGAGCGATGTCATAGTCGGCGTTCTGGATAAGTTTAAGAAGAATGTTCTCCACATCCTCGCCGACGTAGCCCGCCTCCGTCAGAGTTGTAGCGTCCGCCGCGGCGAAGGGCACGTTGAGAATTTTCGCAAGCGTGCGGGCAAGCAACGTTTTGCCGCAGCCCGTAGGTCCGAGGAGAAGTATGTTGCTCTTCTCTATTTCGACGTCGCCGTCCGCGTCCTTATCATTGAGGCAGTTTATGCGCTTGTAATGGTTATATACGGCGACCGACAGAACTTCCTTTGCCTCGTTCTGCCCGACGATATATTTATCAAGCTCTTTTTTCAAATCCGCGGGGGGCATTAGGGGTACGGGCGCCGTGACGTCCGTATCAAGGTCCTTTACCATGTCGCGGCAGATTTCGATACATTCGTCGCATATGCACGCGCCGTTCCTGCCCGCAATCAGCCGTTTTACCAAATCCTCCGGTTTCCCGCAAAATGAACAATATTTCTGATCTTTCATGAAACTCCTGCTCCACCCTTAAAGCTATTGCCGTCGGGCGGAAGGTTTATTCTTAATTTTTGCACGGTTTCCCACTAACCGCCCGAAAACTTATCTTTTATAGAATACTCTGTCTATAAGTCCGTATTCGAGCGCCTGCTGCGCGGAAAGATAATTGTCGCGGTCGGTGTCGCGCTCAATCACCTCAATGGGCTTGCCCGAATTCTCCGCGAGTATCGAATTGAGTTTCTGCCTCGTCCTTAATATGTGCTCGGCGGCGATTTTTATGTCGCTTGCCTGTCCCTGGGCGCCGCCCAAGGGCTGGTGAATCATAATTTCGCTGTTGGGCAGAGCGAAGCGCTTACCTTTCTGTCCGCTGGACAGGATGAACGCGCCCATGCTTGCCGCCATACCTATACATATTGTGGATACGTCGGACTTGATATAATTCATCGTGTCGTAAATGGCAAGGCCCGCGGAAACGGAGCCGCCCGGGCTGTTTATATAAAGGGATATGTCCTTAGAAGGATCTTTCGCTTCGAGATATATAAGCTGAGCCACCACAGTGTTTGCGACGGCGTCGTCGATTTCCCCCGAAAGGAATATTATCCTGTCCTCCAAAAGTCTGCTGTAAATGTCGTACGAACGCTCGCCGCGCGAGGTCTGCTCGACTATATAGGGCACAAGCGCGCCTTTGATATCCTGCATTATTATCTCCTTTAATCTTCTTTTTTAGTCGGCTTTTCCGCCGTTTTTTTAGTAGGTTTTTTTACCGTTTTTTCGGCTGTTTTCTCGGCTGTTTTGGGAGCCGTTTTGGGAGTCGTTTTTTTAACGGGCTTTTCGGTGGATTTTTCTGCTTTCTCCTTTTTTTCTCCTGCGGGAGTTTCGCCACGGTTTTCTGCGGGCTTTTCGGAAACCGCCTTCTTCTTGGCGGATTTCTTTTCCTCATTGACGTCGCCGTCAACCAGCTCGTTGTTGGCTTTCAGGAAGTCGAAAAGCTTGGTAATTACTATATCGTTGGCGATATATTCGAGCTGTCTGGGCTCGACAGACTTTTTGTACTCTTCAAAAGTTTTATCCACCGATTTTGCCTGTTCTTCGATTTTCGCGTCAATTTCCTCCTGCTCCGCCTTTATTCCCTCGGCTCTTATAATCTTATCGATAATAAGCTGGCTGAGAACTCTTCTGCGTGCTTCGGTGACGTACTGTGAGCGGAATTCGGGCATTTTCTGGTTGGTGTATTTAAGATAATCGTCAAGTTTCAGGCCCTGGTACATTAAGCGGTAGGAGAATTCCTGTACAATCCTGTCGATTTCCGATTCTATCATCGCGTCGGGGATATCCACCTTTGTGAAGTTGGCGATTTCGGCGAGAATGGAGCCTTCCGTTTCGTCCCTGCCGCGGTTTGCCGCCGACTTTTCAAGCCTTTCACGGGTCTTTTTCCTGTAATCCTCAACCGTTTCGCAGCCCGCGTGCGCCTTTACGAATTCGTCCGTAAGCTCGGGATAGCGCTTTTCGGAAATTTTATTGAGCTTTACAGCGAACACCGCCGCCTTGCCGCGGAGATTGTCCGCCTGATAAGTTTCGGGGAAGGTGACGTTGATATCGCGCTGCTCGCCGATTTTCATTCCCTCGACCCTTTCTTCAAAGCCAGGGATGAAAGCGCCGCTGCCGAGTTCCAGGTCGTAGCCGTCCGCAGTGCCGCCCTCGAATTTTTTGCCGTCAACAGTGCCGGAAAAGTCGATATTCACAACGTCGCCCTTCCTGCACTCCCTGTCGGAGACTTCGGCGGTCTCGGCTGCGCCCGATTGAAGCCTGCGGACTTCCTTTTCCACGTCTTCGTCGGATACATTATACTCATACTTTCTGATTTTTAAACCCGTGTATTTTTCAATTTCGACTTCGGGTTTTACGGGCACGACCGCGCCCAGCACGACGCCCTTGCCCTCTTCCATACTCTCGACGTTGAGTTCGGGCTCGCCTACGGCGGTGAAATTGTCCTTCTCCTTTTCGAGAATCGCGAAGTAGTGCTCGTTGTAAAGAGCGTTGAACGCCTCTTCGAAGAATACGCCCTTGCCGTAATAATTTTCAAGCACGGGCTTGGGGGCTTTGCCCTTTCGGAAGCCGGGCACGGTAAATTTGCCGCGCGTCTTTATATACGCCTTGTTTATGGCGCTTTCCCACTCTTCCTCGGTGAAGGTGATTGTAAGTTTTACCGTGCTTTTCTCTCCGGTAGTCTGCGTGTAATTCATAATTATCTCCTAATTGCTTTATTATATAATTTCGTGTAAAATCAATTTTAACACAATACTTTGATTTTGAAAAGCGTTTTGCCGCGCGTCAATCAATTTACTTTTGAATTTTTTTGCTGTATAATGACAAAAAACCTTTGGGGGAAGTATGCCGCAGGACGCATTCACAATCAAATTCGTAGCCGACGAACTGAAAAATCTGCTTACGGGCGGGAAGATTTCGAAAATCACCCAGACCGACCGCGAAAACCTTACGTTTATTACATACACCCGAAAAGGCACGGTTAAACTCGATATTTGTCTTTCCGCGCGGAGATGCAGAATAAGCCTTACCAACTGCGATAAGCCCGTGCCGAAAGTTGCGCCCGGGTTTTGTATGCTTTTGAGAAAGCATCTTGCGAACGCGGAAATAACCGACGTGGCGCAGATTCCGTTCGAAAGGGTGGTGACGGTAGATTTCGACTGCACTTCCGAATTCGAACGGCTGAAAATGCGGCTTTACGTAGAGATTATGGGCAAATACTCCAACGCGGTGCTGACGCAGGACGGCGTGATTTTAGGCGCGCTTAAAACCACGGCGATAGGCGAAAACACCAGACGGGTACTGTTTTCCGGCGTAAAATACGTTTTGCCCGAGCCGCAGGACAAGATACTTCCCGACGATTTGCCCGCGCTTAACAAGGCTCTTTCGATATATACGGGCGACGCGGCGAAGTTTATCTCCGACAGGGTAAAAGGCGTGGCGTATTCCACCGCCTGCGACATAGCCGAAATTTACGGCGGGCGTCCATCCGCGGAGGACATCAAGGAATTTATCTGCGGTGAAAAACTTTCCCCCTGCGTGGTTTATGACGGCGGCGTTCCCGTGGACTTCAAGGCCAAAAACGCGGGCGGAAACATCAAACCTTTTCCTACCGTCCTCGAAGCGCAGAAGGCATTTTACGACTTCGCGTACAAAAGACAGGTTTTCGAGGACGCCGTAAAGGAGCTGACGGGCGCCCTTTCGTCCGCCGAAAAAAAGCTGGAAAAGCGGCTTCAACAGATACGTGAAAGACTTCTCGACTGCCGAGACGCGGAGAGCGTAAAACTAAAAGGCGAGCTGATAACCGCAAACATTTACGCAATCTCGCGCGGCGACGAAAGTTTCGAGGCGGTGAATTATTACGACGAAAAGGGCGGGAAAATCAGGATACCCCTCGACCGCTCCCTTTCCCCCGCGCAGAACGCGCAAAAGTACTATAAGCGGTACGCAAAGCTTAAAAGAACGCAGGAAGCCGTCACCGCGCAGAAAAACGAAACGGAGGAAAGGCTGGACTATCTGAACAGCATCGGCGCGCACATAAGCACGGCGGAAAATCTTTCCGACCTCGAAGAAATCCGCGAAGAATTGAAGCGCATAGGGCTTATAAAAGAGAACGAACAAAAGAAGCGAAAACCCGAAATTCTGCCTTTCCGCACCTTTAAAATCCATGGATTTACGGTGCTTGCGGGGCGCAACAACATTCAGAACGACAGGCTTTTAAAGCGAATATCCCCCGCCGATTTATGGCTGCACACGCAGGGCTACCACTCCTCCCACGTCGCAATTTTAACAGAGGGGCGGGAAGTTCCCGACGACGTGCTGCTTGCGGCGGCGGAGATATGCGCCTACTATTCTGACGGGCGCGGCGGCACAAAAATCCCCGTGGATTATACGCGGAGGAAGTTCGTCAGAAAGCCCCCCGCCTCAAACGCAGGATTCGTGACATATACCGATTATAAAACCATACTCGTCGAGCCTAAAAACCACGCCGACGAATCCGAGGAGCATACAGATGAAAAAATTTAGAAAAGAAACCACGGAAAAGCTTAATACGGACGTCCGCTCGGACGGCAAAGAGAAAACCCGCGCCCGCTTTTATGCGGCTATTGCCGCGCTTACGCTTTCGGCGGTTTCGCTGGGGCTTGCGTTTTTGCCGAATTACGGAATATATTTTCTTATCGCTTCCATTATGATTGAAATTTCCGCCTTGTCGTTTTTATCCTCGCAGAAAAAAATCAGCGACTTCAACGCGGTTAAAGTTGTGCAAATAATCGCATACATGTTGCTTTTTTTAAGTTCCGCGCTGTTTTTGGGCGGGTTCATCTACTTCCTTATAAACTCTCCGCAAGTATAAAATCCGTCAAATTCGGCATATTCAGTATATGGACGGAATTTGCGGAGCTGTTCTGAAAAAAATAGAGGCGCTCGGCAATGTCGGGCGCTATTTTATCGTTTCGGAAGAAGAATTTCTGGAATGTTTCCCCGAAGGCGCGGAACGCAGCGGAACAGAGCTTAAAAAAGCGCTTGAAAGCCTCGCCGCAGAGGGATTTATCGACGTTAAATATTCGGGCGGCGGAATGTTCTGCGTAGCGCTTATAAAGAATTATGTTCCCGAAGAACCCGCCGAAACGGAAAAGCGGAAGCCTAATCCCTATTACCCGCTGTTTTTTTACGCGTTTGCGGGCGGCGCGGCGGGGGGCATCGTCACCGCGCTTTTTGCGCTGTTGTTTTTATTATGCTGAGTAAATGCGAAAACGAAGTTATGACGGCAATATATAGCCTTTGCGACGGCACGGAAAGCTGTCTTGTTTCTCCGGCGGACATTCTTGCGATAATGCCCGCCAAAAGGCGCGTGGATTACGACGAGCTGGAAGCTATACTGAACACTTTGCGCTGCAACGGATTTTTCGACTTGATTTATTCCGAGCGCAAGGGCGAAAGAATGTACGTAATAAATCTGAAAGACAGCGGCTTTGCGTGGAAACGAACTTCAAAACAGAAACAGCGGGATATTTCCTATAAAATTTTTCTTGCTTTTCTTGGAGCTATTGCCACCTTCGTTTTCGGACTTATATTAAAGGGGCTATTCGGATAAGCGGCAGTTTTTTACTTCCCGGCAAAAAAATTTCGTATTCGGCGCCGCAATTTCAAATAATAACCCTTTATAGTTTGCTTTTTCGCTACGGATTTGTTAAAATATTTTCAACCGACAAAACAAAAGCAGCGGGGTGTATATGAAACACAAAAAACTTTTTATCGCGTTGATAGCGATATTCAGCGTAATAGTATGTCTTGGGACGTTTGTAATGATTTGGTTCTGGGGCGACAGCTATCCCGACTTCGAGGACTTTACCGAAGGCGTGGAAATTCCCGGTTTAGACGAGGGCGCCGTACCGCAGGGTATAGCCAACTATACCACTTCCGTTTACGACAATGAGGGGCAAGCCACGTCCGATTCACAGGATTATCTGTTCGTATCGGCATATATGAAAGAAGGTCCTTCCCGCATTTACGTAACAGGTTCGCGCACGGGCTATATAGGCTATGTAACTATAAAGAACGAGGACGGGAGCGATTATTGCGGGCACTGCGGCGGAATCGCCACAAGTTGCGTTAAGGGCTATTCCAACGGCGTCTTGTGGATAACTTCGGAAAACACCGTTTATTGCGCGAAACGCAGTTCCAACAATTACGCAAATATTGCCGAAGAAGTTATAACGAAAGCCTTAAATTCCTCCCCTGAAAGTGATAATTCTGAAAACGTCATTCAATTCACGGCTTCTTTCAAAGCTAACTGCAACGCCTCTTTCTGCTTTTTCTACGATTCCGACGCCGACCCTACCACTTTTAGTACGGCGAGCGACAAATTTTACGTAGGTGAGTTCTATCGCAAAGGAAGCAACGAAACAGACGGCAATCACCATGTCACTACAAAGAACGGGACCGAAAATAAAGCTTTTCTTTACGAATACAGCCTTAACTCTTCGTCGGAATACGGACTTACGAAATTGAGTTCGTCTAATATCCCGGAAGAGTACCGTGTGCCTAAAATACAATATATATATTCCATTCCTGCCAAAATTCAGGGAATGGCAAGGCTTAGGGATAAATCGTCAACTTCAAGTACGAGCGCGGGCAAGCTGGCGCTTTCGCAGAGCTGGGGATTGCCCGATTCCACTATCTATTTGTATGACTGGGGCAAAATCCGCTCGAACAGCGCTTCCTACGGCAGCCTTGTAAATACTACCGATAATGAAGGAAAAGAAGTAGCTGCGGGCTTCGAGTACGAGGGCGTTCTGACCACTTTGGGCAACAGATATTTCGAAAACCCCACCGTTTATTTCGTTGACGACAGTTCGCTTGTGCGCGAATATTCCGTGCCCTCCATGTCCGAAGGACTATGCGCTTCGGGCGACAGGGTTTACTTACTGTTCGAATCCGCAAGTTTTAAGTATAAGAATTTTGTACGCCAGCAGATTCGCAACATATACAGCTTTATACCCAGGCAGTAGTAAACCGAATCATTTTTCAATTATAAAATAATGAGTTCCGTAATACGGAGCTCATTTCCTTTTAAAATGAATATGCGCCTTGAAAGAACTTTTCAAGGCGCATAATTTTCATTTAGTTTTAAACCGTTTCAGCCGTTCAGCGCGGCTTCTATTGCTGGACGGAGATCGTCCTTGCCCGCATTGATAATTGCGCCCTGTCTTACGAAAGTTATTATTCCCTCCGCGTTGGCCACAAGCGTTATGGGATAGGATGACTTACCTCCGCATCTGGTGAATATTTCGTCGCGCATATCCTCGAATCTTCTGTCTTGGCCGAAGATAATCTGCCAGTTTGACCAAGAAGATTTATTGTTCTTTTCGTTGATTGCGTCGATGAAATATTGAGGATTTTCATCATTGTTCGCATGAATGGCTACCATTACTATCCGGTCGCCGTATTCCTCTTTGACCTGTTCGAAGTAAGGAAGTTCTTCAACGCAAGGTCCGCAACTCGTGTACCAGAAGTTGAGCACGAATACCTTTCCGAGCGCGTCTTTCGAGGAGAATGTTCCCTCTTTGTATGCGCTTTCATACGTATTTACGGTAAAGTCCATGATTTTATCGCCTACGACATACCGGGTATCCTTTTGAACCGCCTTTAACTCTTCCTGTATTTCCTCAACCGCAAGCGGGCGGTTGTGGCGGGAATAGAATCTGGCGTTTTCGTTCAGAAAGACCGTCGTGGGGAACGAGCCGTCGCCGCCACATTCGGCGTATAACCCGATATCTTTCGTATCCTGTATAAACGGTATATCGTATTTGTTCCAGCCCTCGCTGTCGATTATGCCCTGAACGATTTCTGCGGTGTCGCTGTTTTCTATGTGCACGGCAACCACTTTCGCCGTATCTTTAATCTGTTCTTGAATTTCGCCCAAAGACGAAAGATAAGTTTTACTTGCTTCGTTGCGCGAGCTCCAAAATACCAGCACGGCGGGTTTTCTGTCGGATTCATAGTCTTGATAGAAATTGTATTCGTCGCCGCCGTAAGCCGTAACGTAAGTCTTTGCAGTGAAATCTTCGATTTTCGCGCCTATCGTCGTAAGCGACGAGGGCTGAATGTTGTAATATACAATCGCGCCTACGACAACCGCCGTGGCAAGCACCCAGGCAACCGCTTCCAAAATGAAAGCGCGCTTATTCAGCCTTTTCAAAGCAGTTTTGAATTTGCTTTTGGACGGCGCGGTTTCGGTTGAATTACCGTCATTAACGCTTTCGGGCTGAGTTACGGGTGTCTCTTCGGCAGGTCCTTCCGTTGCCGCATGTGCGACAGCCGTCTCCGCAGCCACGGTTGTGCCGTTTGTAAGCAATACGTTAAGCGGCTTGATTTCCTCTGCGGGCGCGCCGTTCGCCGCAGACACGGAAACGGACGTAGCTTTAAGGAATATCTTGCTGCCCTTCCAACTTATCGCCTTTGTGGGGCAAACGCTGATACATTCGCCGCAGTTGATACATTCGTGGTCGCCCACGTGCTTAATATCCATTTTACAATGGGCTATACATGCGCCGCAGTCGATACATTGGCTTTTATCCAGCTTAACGCCCAAAAGCGCAACTTTGTTAAAGAAACCGTAAATCGCGCCGAGCGGGCAAATAAAGCGGCAGAACGCCCTGTAAACAAACACGCAAGCCACAATGCAAACGACCAGAAGAATGGATTTCCAACTGAAAAGATATCCGAGCATCGCATACAAGTCGGAGTTGCCGGCGTTCGATAAAAGTCCGCCCGCTCCGCCGAACGTGCCCGCGGGACAGATATATTTACAGAATCCGGGAACATTGTGATAGATAAGCGGCACGGCTATGACAAGCACTATCAAAAATACGTATTTAAGATAGGATAAAAGCCGCGTATATACGCTCTTTTTGACCTTAGGCGTTCTTACCTTGTATAAAAGTTCCTGGAAGAAGCCGAAAGGACACAAAAATCCGCATATCGTTCTGCCTAATGCAAGTCCGAAAAGGGCGATAATTCCGATTATATAATACGGAGTAGTAGTTCCCGAAGAACCGAGCGAATTTTGCAGCGCGCCCAAAGGGCAGGCTACGACCGCGCCGGGACAGGAATAGCAATTCAAACCCGGGGTACAAAGCTTTTTTGTGTTGCCCGTATAAATCTGACCTTCGGCGAAGCCTTTAAGGTTTGCGTTAGTAAGTAACGCCGCGTAAACCTGAATTATTCTCCGACGGGTGGGCAAGTGGTTTTTGAACCAGCTTCCTATTTTAATAAAAAATTGCTTCATATCAGCCCAAACCTATACACTCCGTACAAATTCTTATAGCCTTGTTGAACACTTCCATGATACTTCCGTTGAAGCAGCCGGCTATGACGAACGCGACGCCGAGGCAGGCTAAGGCTATTCTTATTGCGAGTATAAAATATTTACTGTGCACTACCGCCGCAACCTTGCCGTAAACGACAGGTTGGGGTCCTTTTATTCCCTTTGTTATGGCTTTTACATGGGGAAGCTGGCGCTTTGCCGAACGTTTCAGATAAATAACGTAGGCGCATCCCGCCGCATATACCACCGCCGCTACTGGCAGCAGAAAAGCTGCGGCTTTAAGCACTTCCCCCGTTTTGTTGACGTTGGGGAAATTGGACGGTATGCACATATATATGATTATATATACGACGTATAAAGCCGCAAAAACATAGAGAGCTATGCGCAGCTTCTTTAATACAGACTGTTCCTTTTTTACAATGCCGAAGGATTCCTTTAATTCCTCCCCGACTTCATCGGGAATCCGCTTCTGCAAGCGGTAAAGAATGTAACGTTCGTCGGAAATCCCCGCCCTTTTCTCCGCAACGGGGAAAATTTCCCACAGAATAAGCCCGACAAAAATCAGCCCTATCCAAATCCAAAGGGGCACAGCCAATATGCCCGAAACGCGCTCGGACACAAGTTCGTATGTAAAAGGACTTGTTAGTCCCTGCGACGTTCCGCCTAAATAGATATCGAGCACTTGCCAAATTACAAGCGCTCCGACTATTATGGTGTAAGCAGACATAATTGTTCCGAAAACCATTCTTACTATCACGTTAGTGGAAAGCGGAACATTTTTGTCTTTCGTCTTATCAATATATCGCAGTACGGAATACACGGTAATAGCCGCGGTAAGCAGTACGACTAATATTATAAGCACAATAATCGGCGCGGCTAACGCACCGGTTGCAAGTAATTTATTCATATTTCCTCTTTACGGGATTCAGCCGAAATTTCAGCTTAACCACAGATAGGCAAAACAGACCATCAGTCCGAAAATCAGCATTATCAAAAGAATTACGGGCACTGCCGCCGCAAACGCGCCGCGAACCATTTGCCAATACTCGCGGCGGCTTATTTTCGGCGGGACTATTCCCTTCTTTTTATCTTCGAGCCGCTTTTCGAGAGTCGGATCGTACCACTTGAAACCCTCTACGTTCATATTTACGAAAGTCGTAGTCGTATCAAGTTCGGGTTTTTTTTTCTTCTTTTTGGCCATTTGCCTTATCTGTGATTGCTCCTTTTCGTTTTATCGCCGTTACTGTTCCGAAACGGACGAAGATTCGGTAGGTTGAACGGGAGGCTGAACAACAGGCTCTTCGGCAGGTTCTGCGGCAGGTTCTTCAACAGGCTCCGCCGAATGTTTTCCCTTTGCCGCTTTTGCCTTTTCCTCCTCTATCCTTCTCTGCTCTTCCTCATACTCGGCCCACAGCCTTGCCTCGTCCGCCTCTGAGTTATAAAGGTGGCACGCACAGAAATGTCCTTGCTCGACCTCTTTATATTCGGGGGCGATTTTGGAACATATTTCCAAGCAGTTGTCGCATCTTGTGTGGAATTTGCAGCCCGAAGGCGGATTGACGGGCGAAGGAATATCGCCCTTTAAGATTACGCGGTTCATCTTGACGTGCACGTTGGGAACGGGCACTGCGGAGAACAGCGCTTTTGTATAGGGGTGAAGCGTATTGTTGAATATGCTTTCCTTTGAGCCGTATTCAACCATGCTGCCGAGATACATTACGCCCACTTCGTCCGAAATGTGCTTAACGACCGACAGGTCGTGGGATATGAATACGTATGTAAGCCCGAGAGTTTTCCTGAGCTCTATCAGCATATTTATAATCTGCGCCTGTATGGACACGTCCAGCGCCGAAACGGGCTCGTCGCAAATCACGAGTTCGGGTTTTAACGCAAGGGCGCGGGCTATGCATATACGCTGTCTCTGTCCGCCGGAAAATTCGTGCGGATAACGCTCGAAATAATGAGGTTGAAGCCCGCACATCTTCATTACATTTATAACGTAGTCATAGAAGCCGCTTTTATCTACAAGCCCGTGCTGGCGCGCCGCTTCGCCTATGATTTCGCCCACGGTAAGCCTGGGTGAAAGGCTGGCGTAGGGGTCTTGGAAAATCATTTGCATATTGGGGCGGCGTTTATCGAATTCGCGGTTGGAGAGCGTGGAAATTTTTTCGCCCTTGAACCAAACCTCGCCCTTTGTAACGTCGTACAGGCGGAGAATCGTTCTGCCCATCGTCGTCTTGCCGCAGCCGCTTTCGCCGACTATACCCAGCGTTTTGCCCTTTTGCAGTTTGAACGAAACGTTATCTACCGCTTTCAGCCATGCGTTGGGTCTGCCGAAAAAGTTTTTGCCGACGACAAAGTATTTGCATAAATTTCTGACTTCGAGAAAGGCGTCCGAGCCGTTTTCTTCAATCGGGGTTTTTATTTCTTCGTCAGCCATTGTTCTCCTCCTTAGCTCCTTCCTTATAAAGATAGCATGCTACCTTGTGCGTAGGCGTAACCTGAACGTATCCGGGGTATTCGCCCGCGCATTTTTCGGTGCACATTTCGCATCTGTCGCGGAAGTAGCAGTAATTGGGCATATTTATGGGGTTGGGAACGAAGCCCGGGATACAGTAGAGTTCGTCCGCCACTTGATCGACGGTGGGTTTACTCTTCTGCAAACCGATCGTATATGGATGCAGGGGACGGTCGAAAATGTCCTCGGCAGTGCCCATTTCTATAACCTTGCCGGCGTACATTACGACGACGTAATCGGCCATTTCCGCAACGACGCCCAAATCGTGCGTGATGAGCATTATACTGCCGTTTATCTTACCCTTTATCTCCCTTAAAAGGTCGAGAATCTGCGCCTGAATGGTAACGTCGAGCGCCGTAGTGGGTTCGTCCGCAACTATAAGTTTGGGGTTGCAGAGAAGCGCTATGGCTATCATTACCCTTTGGCGCATACCGCCCGAAAGTTGGTGAGGGAATTTTTTGTAAACGCCCTCCGGGTCGGCTATGCCGACAAGCTTCAACATTTCAATAGAGCGCTCTTTGACCTTTTCCTTGGAAATTCCCTCGATATGGAGTCTTCCGACTTCGTCAAGCTGGTTGCCTATCGTGAACACGGGGTTCAGCGAAGTCATAGGCTCCTGGAAAATCATTGAAATTTCCCTGCCGCGAATCATTCGCATGGCTTCGGTGGGCATTTTCGCGATATCGACGACCTGAGTTTCCATCTCGTACATGTTGCCGCCGAGTTCGTTCTTTTTGATTATCTTTTTGCCGCGGGAATCCAGCTTGAACTGTTTATTCCCGTTTTCGTCCAGAATATCGTTGCCGTTTTCGTCAACTTCCGTCTCATATACGGGAATTTTGTTGCCGTGGGAATCCAGCTTGAACATATCCGCGCGGAAACGAATCGAACCGGACACAATCTGGCCGCTGGGCGCCTGCACAAGCTGCATAAGCGAAAGGGATGTAACGGATTTGCCGCAGCCGCTTTCGCCGACGACGCCGACGGTAGAGCCGGCGGGCACCGAAAACGTTACGCCGTTTACCGCTTTTACCGTACCTGCGTCCGAGAAGAAGAAAGTATGCAAATCGTCAAATTCGACAATGTTCCTTTCGTCCTTCATCTCGGTAATGTATTCCTCGGGGCGGATTTTGCGCTTCTTCTGCTTTTCAAAATTCCTTATCTGCCTGGAATTATTTTTAGCAATTTCGCGCGATTCCTTGCGGGATATATAATGTTTTTTCTTATCCTGTGATTTTATGTCCGCCATTTGTCACCTCTTCATTTTCGGGTCGAAAGCGTCGCGCAGACCGTCGCCGACAAAGTTGAAAGCAAGTATAGCCAGGGTAATACAGATACCGGAGCCTATCCACATGTTGGGATAGAATTGCCTGAATTTCTGTTTTGACGCCGCGTTGATAAGCGTACCCCATGTAGCCGTTTCCAAAGGAGCGCCTATGCCGAGAAAGCCGAGCGTCGCTTCCATTAAAATTATACTGCCGAGACCCATAGTCATGGAAACTATAAGCTGAGGAATGACGTTGGGCAAAAGGTGTTTGAATATCTTTGACCTTGTTGACAGACCCGAGCACTTGGCCGCAAGCATAAATTCCTGCTCGCGCAGCGAAAGTATCTGCCCTCGCACAAGCCTCGCCGTACCTACCCAGCCGATTAGACATAGCGTAGCCATCTCTATGTACAGTTTCCATATCGACGCCGTAAGCCCCAATGCGTCCAGCGCCGTGCCGAGAATTATCAAAAGCGGAATCGTCGGGATACAGCTTAACAAATCGACTATACGCATAAGTACGTTATCTACCCAGCCGCCGAAATATCCGGCTATGCCGCCTAACACAACGCCCAACAGCGTTTCAAGCAATACGACGACGAAACCTATCGTAAGCGAAATTCTTCCGCCGTACATAAGCCTTGTAAGGACGTCGCGCCCAAGGTTATCCGTGCCCATCCAGTGATTGCCGGAAACGCCTTCGAGCATCGCCATGTTGTCCTGCCAGTCATAGCTGACATAGTATGACTGATATTCCTCCGAAGTGCCGTTCTCCGAAACAATCGTATATGAATACATATTGCCGGAAACTTTCGGGTCTGTACTCGACATATCGGGGTCAGACTCTCCCCACGGGGAGAACAACGGGCCTACAAAGGCGAACACAAACAACACGATTATAGTTACAAGTCCTATAACTGACAGTTTGGAACGGAAGAAACGCTTTGCGACGGTTGCGCCGGGCGACAACGCTTTAACCTTGTCGCCCAGGCTTTCACCGTGTAAATCATCCTTATTCTCTCCCTCTTCCGCGTCTGCGGCGGCCATGGCAGAGTTTTCCGCTTCTCTTTTGCTGCGGACATACAGATATATATAAGCCGCTACTGCCGCAACCAAGAGCACAAGCAGAATTATAAGTACTATATAAGGTGCAGCTAACGCACCTGCTGCAAGCAAACTATTCATATTTTCTCCTATTTCCCGAGCTTGACTCGAGGGTCAACTACGGCGTACATAATGTCCGAAAGCAGAATACCGAGTATGGTAAGAATCGCGATGAACATATTATATCCCATTGCGAGGGGTATATCGCCCTGAATAAGGGAGTCGTACGTTATTTTACCTATACCGGGAATACCGAATACCGTTTCGGTTATCATTGCGCCGCCGAACAGCATGGGAAGGGTCGAAGCCATAACCGTTACCAAAGGTATCATGGTGTTACGGAATACGTGCTTATAGATGACTTTGTTTTCGGAAAGTCCCTTTGCGCGAGCCGTTCTTATGTAATCGGCGTTTAGCACTTCAAGGGTATTGGTACGCTGGTAACGCATGTAAGAACCTACGTTCAGCATTACCAATACTATCATGGGCAAAATCAAATGCCACATCATATCGCCGAATACCAGAAAACCGGAAGCGTTTGACGGTAGGTTAGACGAAATACCCGAAATGGGGAACCAGCCCAAATCTTCCGAGAACCATTTAATAAACAGGTTGCCGAGGAAGAACGTGGGGAACGCCATCAAGGTCATACATACGACGGTTGCTACGTAGTCAAGCTTGCCGTATTGGTTTACCGCGCACTTTACTCCGAGAGGAATTGCTATCAACAATTCGAGAATCATAGATACGAATGCAACGCCGAAGGAAATACCCATGTACTGCGAAATAACTTTGGATACAGGTTGAAGCTGAACCCAAGATTCCCCAAGGTCGCCCTGTAAAGCCGAACCGAGCCATCTGAAATATCCCTTTATGATACCCCAAAAACTTTCGTCGTCCAAGCCGTACTGCACCTTCATTTTTTGAAGCACTTCCTCGCTCATACCCGTGCCGCCTCCGGCGAGAGTCGCAAATTTACCCTCTACAAAGTCGGTGGGCATCATTCTCAGTATGAAATAGATAATCATTGTGACGCCGAGAATGATGAACACGGAAAGGAGAAGTCTTTTTATTATATATTTAACCATTGTTCCAATCCTTTAAGGTTATTTATTAAAGGTAATTTACTTCCCAGATTCTGTCAAGCAAACCGTTCGTTGCATTAGCATTTTTATTCAGCGATTCGGGGTTTATTATATTCTTGTTATAAACGCAGAGGTCTTTACGCTGATAAACAGGCAACTCTACCGCAAGCTCCATCAAGTAGTCAAGACATGTCGCATATTTCGCTTTGCGGTCAGCCTTTACGGTTGTCTTTCTTGCTTCGTCGATTTTCTCGCTCATGGCATTTATAATATCACGTTCTTTTTTATACTTCTCGGTGGTATCGTTCAATATTTCTCTATAACCCCAGTTGAGTACGCTGGTCGCTTTACTGTCCTTATGATATACCTGGAACATATCGGGGTCAACGCCGGAAGACCACGCCGCCGCCCAAATGGCAAGCTCGCCCGTGGTAAGTTTTTTAAGCGCGTTGACGTCGGGAGTTACGGTTATTTTAAAGCCCGCTTCGTTCAGAAGCCTTGCTGCATTCGTAAACATACCGTATGCGGGGTGGTCGTCAGCAGCCGCGCCTGCAATTATGAAAGTATAAGTTAAGGATTTACCGTCTTTCTGATAAACGCCGTCGCCGGATTTTGTGTAGCCCAAAGCTTTAACAGCGTCTTCTATATCGGAAGCTTTTGTAAATCTTTCATAATAAGCCGTACAACCTGTCGGATATGCCCAGGATGTAGAGGACATAGGTCTGTTAATAACGCTTGCAAGCGAAGAACCGTAGAACCTTATGGAGTCGTTGGGGTTCATAGCCCTCATTATTATTCTTCTTATTTCGATATTCTCAACATATTTGGGGTTGATACCGACATAACCAAAACCGTTTGTATCGTATGCAGCCTTACCGAAAGTTGCGTCGCCATCTACGGCAGCCTGGTTTTCGCTTGTAGCGCTGGGTTCGCCGTAATCGACTTCGCCGTTACGGATAGAAGATATAATTCTCTGTTCGTCAACTATTTTGTAACGCAAATATTTGATTTTTGCGTTTTCGATTCCTTTGCCCATAGTCTCGAAATAAGGATTCCTTTCATAATAAACCAAATCGAGGGGTTTGAAATCATTGCCGCCGCCGTACCCGACTGCGCCGCCGTTTCTTGTGGAAGCCATGTAAGGACCTGCGCCTACGGGAACGCCGTTCTTTGCGGGGTCTTTGAGCACCTTGTCGAAGAAGCCGCTATCTCCCCTTTCTACGCCGAAGTTATGTTCGCCGTCGAAAGCAGCTACATAATCCTTTTCCTTTTCCGCATCCTTTGCCTTATAAGTGCCGGAATAATAATGCAAGGGAACGACATTTACGCCGAACTGCCAGATAGCCGCGGGGTCAACGTCGTTTATGGCTATTTTAAGTACGTCGTGCTCTTCGCCCAAATCTTTACCGTTGAAAGTACTTGTCTTATAAGTGGAAATACCCCTTATATAGTCAATAGGAGTCGCCGTGGGATCGTTCAAAGCTTTATGGCGCTCGTCCGCTAAGAAATAGTTGTAAGCCGTATTACCGGTAGCCCAATACAGAAGAATATCGTCAAGCTTGTTGCGTATATTGTATTCGGCATACATACGCTGTATGCAATATTCCTTGGTGATCTGCAATCTTGCATATTCTTCGGCGTTATCGGTATCTATGTTATTGTCGGTTATATACTGTTGGATTTTTTCGGGAGTTGTGCGTTCGGCAATCGCGTCGATTTCCGCTTGGCGGCCGGTTTTACCGTCCTCTGCGCCGACTGCGCCTGTCTGCCAAGGATCGAGCGTGGTATATTTTTTGCCGTTTTCATCCTTCATATCCTCGGAAGAACCGTTTTCATTTTGTTTTCTCTGAACACTAACAAGACCTTCCTGGAAGAGATATGCCTGCCAAGCTTCGGTGAATCTGTATTCCTTGTAGGTTTCCTGCCAGCTTGTTTCGCAAGTAGCCCAGTCGTTGGTTACTTCCTGCTTGAACCAATCCATTATATTTGCATAGTCCGCCTGAATTTCCGGGTCATTTTCAAAATTACTTTGTGTATATTGGTCACCCGCCTGGGTGCCTATGCCGTAATTTATAAGTTCTTGAAGTCTGTGCTGGGCTGCTGAACGGTATTTTGAGTCATCTTCCTTACCATCAACTGCGTTGGCGTTGTTGGTACGATATGCAGTAAGCCCCTGTATATCTACCGAGTACATGGTGTTGGAACCGATATATGCGGTGTCGAGATATACGTAGAATGTGAACAGGACGTCCTTGATTGTAAGGGGCTCGCCGTCGGAGAACTTCATACCGTTTTTGATAACAAAGTCGTATTCCGTTCTCTTTGCGCCGGCAGGGTTTTCAAGTACGTTTCCGCCTGTCTGCTGGTCGTAATACGTTTCTGTATAGTCGAGAGCGACCGAGGGATAATCTTCACCGACAGCAGGAACCGCCGCGTCATTATCGTTGGGATTGGTCGTTACCGAGATAAGCGAAGCCTGGGTCTGGCTTATAACCTGACCGTCGTTCAGCGACGTATAGAAGAAGGGATTGAAAAGTCCTTCGGTAGCGCCGAGCGAAAGCATCAGCGCACGGGTTTCAGGGTCGTTGTTGGAACCACCCGGCTTGCACGCAACAGCAAACAGCATTGTGCCGCCCAACAGTGCGCAGGTTAAGGTTTTTAATAGCTTATTCATGTTTTCCTCCTTAAACTATTACATCATTATTTATTTTCAAAGTTGCGTTAAGCACTTCTAAATCGGGGTAAATTTCTTCGAACGCAGCGTCCGTTCTGTCAAGATTTTCGTCGTTATCCTTGCCATATCTGCCGTACAGCCAGTTGTCGGTTTTATAGCTTCCGCTCAACGAAGGAATATTTCTAATTCCCGAGTTAGCGTCCATAGTTACGCTTACCGATATTCCGTCAACGGTAACATTTGCAATCTTCGCGCCTTCGGTCACCTTTGTGAAGAGAGCATACGCTCTTATCCATGCGCCCGATTTTACACTAGCCGTAACGGAAACATTTTTCAACGTAAGATTTTTGATTTCCGCATTGGCGCCTATCTTTCCGAATAGGGATACTTCTCCGTCGTTTGAAACGGAAGAGAGACTTACGGTAAGCCCCGAAATAGATTTTCCGTTACCGTCGATTACACCGTTGAAGATATACGGTTTTTCCGAAGTGTAAGCGCCGGTATAATTTATATCGTTTACGATAAAGAAGTTGGAAGAACCGTACGCGTCGAGCATTTTTTCTACGTCCTTTTCATTCCTTACGGGCGTCCACTTGCCCGAAATAAACTTTGCATAAATCACACGGTTTTCCGTTTCGGGCTTTTGCACAATGGCGCCTGTATTGACAATGTCCGTACACTCCTTGTCGTAATAGAGATGGATATAGCTGTGTGTGCTTGAAGCGGGGAAAATATTATCTTCGGGTTTCAATCCCATTTCAGTAAAACCGCCGAAATCCGCATACGCAATCACGTCGCCATTTTTTACTTCCTCTTCAACAGGATTATCGTTTTCGTCGTAAACAGGCTTGCCCTCTTCGTTTAATTTTGCAAACTTTACAGTATCCGTATCGCTTGCAAGGCGGTATTCGATTTTTAAATCGGGAATCCAGTTGGCTACAAGATATAAATGCTCGTTTTCGCCGATTTTCGGGTGATTGCCGTCAACAAACACGTCCTGTCCGCTTGAAAGCGCGGTGAATTTCTTCTCCGCTTCAGCCTTCTCCCTTTCGTTCGCGCCGATTATCTCCGCCGTACCCGTTATGTCTTTGACCTTGCAAACCTCGCCCGTTTCTTCATCCGTCAATATGGGAAGCCCGTCTTTCAGTTCGCAATACTGCCAGCCGGCGAATATAAAGTTGTCCTTTTCAATCGTAAATTTCTGATTCTGGCCTAAACCATCTACGCCGATGTTGAAGATAGGCTGCCCTGCCTTGAACCTGAAACACATATAGCATTGCTTGTTACCCGTAAATTTACCGCCGTTGGCATAATACGTTACGGTTGAGTCCATTCCGAGTCCATGCGCAAGCTCGTCGGGGGTGAGTTCGCCGATACTGCATCCGGCGATAATCCCCGCCGTAAGCGTAAGAACGAATATCGCCGTCAAAATTAACAATGATTTTAATTTAGCTTTCACGATCTTTCACCTTCAGTTTTTATTTATTCTGCGGCGAAGCTTTTGAACCAAAAGCAATGCGCCTGCCGTAATAAGAAGCATAAGTCCCGTTCCGCCGAGAGTCGAACCAATGTCCATAGTGCCGCAACCGGCGCAGTTCCCGCCCCCTTCGGAAGGATTTTCGGGCTGATCATCTCCACCTTTCGCCGTAACCGTAATAGGAACACGGCAATAGCGACCCTCATACTCCAATTCAACGTAATCGTCGAACGTCTGCAACGCGCCTGCATATTCGGGAAGTATGGTTAAAAGCGATGTATCGTATATGAGTTCCGTCGAGTAATCGTCGTACGTTACCTGAACTACCAAGCCGGTTATGTCGAACTTTTCACCTTCCACATACTGCGTTTTGCAGTTTTCAACGGAATAAACTTCGACGCCCGATACCTTAATGGGTAAATTGAAACGCTGTTTTACGGGTTTTAAAGCGGCTTCTATTTCACCGAGCTTTGCGCGCCTATCTTCGCCTTCGTTAGCAAACTCGAACTGCTTTTCGCTTCTTATATTATTGTAAGCGAGGTGCGCTTCCTTTACCTTTTCGGAGAATTCGGAAACAATTTTGGTGTTCGCGTCGTTGACTTCGAGGTTCGCCCAGGCCTTAACCAAATCCAAAACGAAGCTGTTAACAAGGGTTTTGAAGTTTCTGGTATTGTCGTCGATAAGTTCGCCGAGGTCGTTCTTTACCAAGAAGTAGAGATTGTAAATGTAGCTATCGTAGCCCGAGCCGTTGGAAGGATAGCCTATCGTCAAATCGCTTTGCGCATTGCCCGTCCAATAGCTGAAGAACCTATCGCAGAAGTTAGAGTAGTACAACGTACGGTAATCCATTGAATTATAGCTGAGCGGCTCGAATTCGCTCAACAGGGTAGGCGCGTTCATTGCTTCGAAATCGTATCTTTTCACTTTCGAATTATAGAACGCCGCAACGCCTATTGTCTTTAAGCTGTAAGGAAGGGTCACCGCTTTAAGCCCGTTGTCAACATATGCGAACGCATACGCCTGGATGCTTGCCGTTCCGTCCAATACTCTGTAATGGTTGCTAAGTGTGTCTCCCGTCGTTCCGATTAAATTCGTGGGATACATGACAAGTTCGTACTTTTCAGTGGTTCCCGTCGCAAAGTCGGTAATTCTTCTGTAAAGAACGTTGTTATCTGCAAAAAATACTTTGTTGCCGTCATTAACCGTTACGCTTGTCATAAGCGTGGACATAAACGCGCCGTCGCCGAGGCTTACAAGGGTTGCGGGAATATCTATGGTACGAATCCTGGAATTGGCAAATGCGTGATTTCCTATTCTTTCCGCTACGGGAATTTTAATATCCGTTATCTTCGATTCTGTTACGTAGAACGCCTGCTCGCCTATGTTCGTTGCCTTGTTGAGGTGGAGAACAGTCAGTTTTGTGTTTGTAAAAGCGAAATCACCGATCTTCTCGAAATTTTCAAGTCCCGTTACCGTTTCCAACGCCATACATTCCATAAACGCCGCGGCACCGATTTCGGTAACATTTGAAAGGTTTATATTCGTAAGCTTATCACAATGCCAGAACGCCGCCTCACCTATTTTCGTAAGCCCGCCTATGTTGACTTCTGTAAGACTACTTTCCTTATAGACAGGAACACGTTCCTGAGTAGCTGTGATGTCGTATCTGAGTATTCCGGGGAAGAATGTATATCTGCCCGAATCCTTTGCGGTTACGCCGAAAGTTGCGGTTGTCAAAGCCGTGCAGCCTTCGAAAGTGCGCTCGCCGAGGGTCTCGACCGAAGGAAGAGTCGCCGCTCCAAGATGTTCGCAGTTGAAGAAGGTATAGCTGCCCATCTTCTTTATGCCAGCGGGCAGTTCAACGGACGTCAATGCCGTGTTTGCAAAAGCGTAGTCGCCCGTTTCGGTGATTGCCGAATTAAATTCGACTCCTGAAAGTTCGGTGCATCCGTCGAAAGCGTGGTTGCCTATACTTTGAACTCCTGCGGGAATTTTAATCGAAGTAATCTTGCTGCCCGCAAACGCAAAATCGGGAATTGCTTTTAAATTTTCAGGCAAAGTTACCGAAGTAAAATCCGTATTTGCAAATGCGCCTTCGCCGATATCCTCAACAGTCTCGGGTATTATAAGCGAGGTGACGCCTTCAAATTCGCTTTCGGAGAACGCGTACGCCGCAATTCCCGTAATATTGGCTTTAAACTTGAATTCACTTGTCACGGTTGCGGGTGCGCGGAGAAGGGTATTGCCGCGGTAAACGCCTTCATTTTCCGCTTCGGTATATCCTTGGCCCCACGTGATGTTCACGTTCTTGTCTCCGAATATGCTGTCGCCGAGTACGGGATTGCCCTTAGGCATATTAAAGCTTGTGATTGCAGTATTAGCAAACGCGCTGTCGCCGATATAGGATACCGTGCAGTTATCTGCGAATTGGACTGTGGAAAGCTGAGTACAGCCGCGGAACGCATAGGCGTCGATTCTGAAAATCGTATTCTCCCAGAAAGCTTTATTGCCGTTACTGTCCACAGCGTCCTTGTCTCCGAATTTGACAGTTTCCAGCGAAGTGCAGTTTTCAAACGCGCCGCCGCCGATGTTTACGATTGTATCGTCGGCAAGCATACCCCATAATACCGGGCTGCCCGAAACGCGGGGATTGTTTATAGTAACTTCTTCAAGCGAAGTACATCCGTAGAACATACCTTCGCCTATTGCCGAATAATGAGCCGTTTTAATTTTGTTAAGTTTTGTACAGCCTTCGAATACGTTATATCCGACGGTATGCAGACCCGTTATGTCGGCTTCCAGAAGTTCGGTGCAATTTTTGAATGCGTAGTCGTCTGCAATACCTATTTTCTCCATGTGTCTGATTTGTTTAAGCGGGGTATTTGCAAACGCAGCCGTACCTATCGTGACAACCTTAACGTTTGTAAGGTCGAGAATTTTAAGGCTCGTACATCCCATGAACGCGTCCGCAAGAATAAGGTTTACAGCCGCCAGGTCGAGTACCGGCTGAGAATTGTCATCCGTTTCATCGATGAAATATACCTCTTCAAGCGCCGTACAGTTGAGGAACGCTCTTTCGGAAATCTGGGTAACCGTCTTGGGGATGATTACCTTCTTCATTGTATCGTTATCCTTGAAAGCTTCCTCGCCGATAGTCATTATGTTTCTGTCGTCGGGGATTTTAACCGTTTCGGTACTGCCGTAGTAATGGTTGAGGGTCATATTCTCAACGGTGAAAGAATCTACGACGCTGAGAATTACAACCGCAGTCACCCGCGTGCCGTTCGCCTGCGTAGCGGTCGCCGTAATAGTAACCGTGCCGCGGGTGTTATTTGTCGTAACCTCGCCATCCTTTACAGTTGCTATATCTTCGTCCGAAGAGCTCCATGTAAAATTCAAATCGCTTACGGGATAGTACCAGGGGTCTGATTCTATATCCAGTGTGAAAGTCTGACCTGCGTTTACGGGCACCGTTCCGCCCGGGCCGGGGTTGGTTAAACTCAGCTTGGAATTTATAATAGGGCCGAAACTCAGCGTAGGGTCGGGCAGCTTGCGCGTGCTGTCCACTATCTTAACGTTCAGCGTTATTGTTTCCCCGTCCTTTGTTGAGACTGTAACGCGCACGTTTTCCGTCGCCTTAACTGCGAACAGCTGGTTATTTTTAACCTTTAAGCGGTCTGAACGGCTTGACTTCCATTCGTAGTTGGAAGGATTTGTAGAACCGCAATTCAGCCCAACGGTATAAAGTTCGTTAACTTCAAGCGTGAGGTTATAAGTCGGGTTGCCGTTCTGGGTGGTGGTTGCAGTAAGTCTGTCGTCCGTAACAAAGCTTATTTTACTGTCGTTCTGGTTGGAATCGTTGGCAGTTTTGAAATTGATGTTATAAACGCTGTGGTTAAGCGAATAGTCGTCAACCTGAATGTAAAGTTTGTTGCGGTATTTTTCGTAGATATCGGTAACCTCTATGGAAACCGTATTAGTAGTATTTCTCTGAGGATTATAGATAGGCGTTACGTATTCCGTAGCCATATTGATTATGGGCGTTTCGGTGCTATTGGGGTCGTAATCCTCGTCGGAATAGCAGAGAAGAACGGACTGGGGATAATGGTTATCGTAAATATCGAGGTCGAGATAAATCCTCTGTTTGGTCTCCTTTCCGTCTGTGTAATCGTAGAAACGAAGGCGCGTACCTTGAAGAATCGGCGAATCGTAATCGACGTAGAAATCGGTACTGAAAGAATTATCGGGATTGAAATTGCCGTTGTCCTTATCCGACGCCTTCATATAGAACTTGAATTCTATATTGTATTTACCGTTGTTGATAAGTCCAAGCTCATCGGAATCGAGTTTAAGCTCGACAAGTCCGGGTACAGCGCTGCCGCCGCCCGCATAGCCCTTGCCTACACGGTATTTCGTGCCCTGATATACAAGCTCGCCCGTGTTTACATTGCGGATGTCGTATGCGACGAGTTCGGCGTTCCTCAGAAGTCCCGCGTAAAGCGCTCTTAAACCCGTAGAAGTGAGGTAGTTCTCCATACTTGTCGCGCCGTAGAAGTCGTTGAAACGGGAAATCGAGCAATGCTCTTCCGTAACGTAAATTTGGTCCGCGTTTTCGTCTTGCAGATATGCGAATCCGCCCATGGGCACAGCGTATCTGCCGTTATAATAAGTTGAATATAGCTGGGTAGCGAAAATACTCTCGTGGGGCTTCTGCTCATCGGTCAAAGAAGTATCCTGCTCAATAGCGGATATTTCATATGCGTTGTAGTCGAGCATGGGCGCCGATTCCCAGTCGCCGTAGAAGCCCATGAAAGGCAGGTTGAGGTCGCACTGGTCTTCGTTACTTTCGTCCGATTCGAGGGAAATGAAACCCTCGACGTACATGCCGTTTTTGAAATATCTGTCGATATACGCCTTCTCTTCCCTGGAAAGCGTAAGTTTAACGTTGATTGTCGCTTCCTGACTACTTGCAACCGTGATTAAATTATTTCCGCTGTCAAACGTTGCGCCGTCAACTTTGAATTCGGCGGGAATGTCGTCAAGCATATAAGCGGCTTCGGCTACGGCGAGTTCGTTAGTCGAAATCGTTTCGGTCATAAATCTCGAAACAAGTTTGAATTTAAGTTCTTTTTCGCCGAAATTCTTTACTTTGAATTTAAAGCTATATACGCCGTTCTTCTGCTCGTCCTCCCCGAGTTCTATCTTGGGTCTGTCGTCCTCGGCGCCGCCGTCATTTTCGTCGGTGGAAAGATATGCTTTGGTTGTGAATATGTTCTTTAATGTCGCAAGCCCCGCGCCCTGCTTTCTGGGGGAATAGGGCAGGTGGTTTTGATCGTAAAGAAGGGTTGCCGAGCTCATTACAATCTGGTTTGTAAGCGTTGTAAGCTCTACTGCGTTTATACCCGAGTGAGTATTTTTCAAATAGTCTTTGACAAGCGCCATAAGTCCCGCGAGGTTGGGAGTAGCCATAGACGTACCGCTCATTTCCTCGTAGCCGCCCGAAACTGCGGAAGTAATCTCGCCGCCGTGAGAGGTTATGTCGGGTTTAAGTCCCAAGTCGGGAGTTGCGCCCCACGACGAGTAATCGTTCATGAAAGGGCCGGCAAGATTTTTCTTGTTGATTTCTATCTTGCCCTCCGCTCTGGGGCCTCCGGCGGACATGGTAAGCGCCGAGCCCGCGTCCATATCTACCGAAACGGCGGGTATCCTTTGTTTGGGGTCGATGTCGCCTAAGGACATTCTTATAGTGCCGGGCACGTTGTTATAGACAATTATGCCGTTCGCGCCGAAGTAGGACGCAGTCTCAACTTTTTCCTTAAAGTCCGTGGTACCGCGCCTTACGACGACGATTATCTTTTCGTTCTCGGCTTTATTTTGAAGGCGGGCTCTTATAGTCGATGAGTAATCGCCCGCGGAACCGACGCCGCTTATTACAAGATAGGTAAATGTTTCGCTTGGCTTGTCGCCGAGCATTTCCTCCGCGAAATCGAAAGGAACGGAGTTTGCGTCGTTGGATTCATTATAATATATAGGGGTGCCTCCGTCTCCGTTCTCGTCTGCATTGGCGAGCAGATAAGGCGATTGCAAACCGTTTATGGAAGCGACCGACATTGCGCCGACGAAAGTCGAAGGCGAGCCGACCGTGCCCGAGTCGGGGTTAGAACCGAGGTTCGTACCGAATTCGCTGCCGAAGCCTGCGCTGTATTCGTTGCCGGCAGCGGCAATAAGGCTTATGCCGGCCTTCTTGATATTTTCATAGCAGGTTTTAAGCTGCTGCCCTTCCTGGTCGGCGGCGTCTATGTCGAGATTTGAGAAGCCGCTGGCTGTACCGAGGCTCATGTTTATGATATCCACGCCGAGAGTAACGCAGTCGTCAAGCGCCGCGATTATATCTTCCGACGTCGCGCCGCCGAGGTCCTCGCTGTCCAAATCGTCAGTGAACACCTTGCAGATTACAAGCTGCGCTTTGGGAGCGGCGCCGAGGAAATCCATAACGCCGTCGTTCTTTTTACCAACCTGATTGCCGTCCTTATCGATATAAGTATCGGCTTTGCCAGCAACGATGCCCGCTACGTGCACGCCGTGCTGCGAATAGGAAGGATATACGTCCGTATCGCTGTCCGAATAGTCGTACGCGAAAGGCACTTTGGAGCTTAAATAAAGCTGGTCCGAAGTAACGCCGGGCGAACGCTGCTGGGCGTGAAGCTTGCCGTCGGTCAAAAGTTGCTGAATATCGCTTTCTTTGAACCTGGGTTCTTCGGGAGCATACGAGAAAGCCTCGTGCGTGTAGTCAAGCCCCGTATCGAGGATAGCCACAGTTACGCCCTTGCCGTCATAGCCGTATTCCTCAATTATTTCGGAGGAATCGTAAATACCCGTGCCGTAAACGTTGCTGGGGTTGATTTGCGCGTCAACCGTTTTGATTGCCGCGTATGTTTTGGATACGCCAATCATTCCGACGCCCTGCATCGAATTGATTTTTTTGAGTTGGGAAGTATTTACTTCTACCGCGACGGCGTTGATAACCGTGGAATACCTGTCAACGACCTTATAGGAGATACCCGCGGAAGAAAGCTGACCCAAAAGCCTGTTCTGGGAAGCCGTGATGTTGTTCAAAGCCGTTCTGCCGGCGGACGACGAAAGATATTCCGCAACCGAAACGTCCTCGTCCTTTAACTCCGATATGGCGGGCGAATCAAGACTGATAATCAGCGTTTCGTTGCTGTTTTTCGAGCCCGAAACCGTCTGCGTTTCGGCTTCTTCGCCGTAATCGACGACCTTATCGCTTAAATTCCGCCTTGCGATGTCCGTAAGGTCGAGAGAACCGGTGAGATTGTTGAACGTGCCTTCGACGGTTCTTTCACCCGACGGCGCGGCAGCCTGAAACCTGTTCTCGGCGGCATAGGCAATAACCTGGCTTGCAGCTATAGTAGCCGCCATTGTCACGGACATAGCCGCAACCGCAATTTTTCTTTTCTTTGAATTCATATGAACCTCTTTTTATACGCCTTTTCGGCTCTCCGGCATTTATCCGCCGGAGAACCGTTTAAATTTATTAGTCGTTGCCTTCCGTTACCTTTTCGGCAGTCCACTCAGTTTTGCTAAATGAGCTTAAATCAAAGATAACCGTAATCTGTTCGCCACCGTTCTTGGGGGTAAGGACAAGGATATGCCTGTGAGTGCCTTTATTCACCTTAATTACGTAGTCGTATTCCGTAGTAGAGCTGCCTATACCGTAAACCAACGTGGTTTCGTCTTTAAGCTGATAGAAGTATCCCGAACCATCCCTATCATAAACTGTCAAATCATATACGATTATTGTCCAGTCGGCGGAGTTGGGGCTCTTCGAATCAATATCAACGGAATACTTAGCGCCTTTCTCGTCTTCAAATTCGCATACGAATCCGTCGTCCGTTTCCGTCAAAGTATAGGTAAATTCTTCATTAGGAGTATTAACGTCGCCATTTTCATCGACGTCGCCGTAAATACGAGTCACATGACCTTCGCCGTCGAAACTGTAATTTACGCCGCTTGCAAGCCTGTCGGCCACAACTTTGCCGTACATTGCGTCGTATTCCACAAACGTCCATTTATCTGCCGAATCGTCGCTCATATCAAGTCCGGCCTTAAATTCCTTGTCGCCGTTCTTAATGCTGAGAATGTGCAGATAATCTTTATAATCGTATTTATCTACCTTATAGGTGTATTCGACCTGAGTGCCGTCGGCGTTGTGCTTGATAATATTGCTTGCGTCAACGATGTCATAGGTAACATTTGGATTGTTCTTGTCTTTGATTTTCATCAGGTCGTTGCAGAAGAATACCGTCCAGTCCTCATTGTAGGAAGCGCTGTAATCCACAACCACATTAAACGCCTTACCGTCTTTATCCGTAAATTCAATGGTCTGGAGATTGTTTTCAGTATCTGCTTTGAGGAATACATACGAATATTCACCTGTAATTTCCTCGTTCTCTCTGCGAATAACCTTTCTGCCTGTACCGTCGAATTCATAGGTTACGTCGCGCTTAAATCTGTCGTTGAGCGTAAGTTTCATAAGTGCGTCGGGACGTATTACCGCATAGTACTGCCCGTCGTAATATGCACAATATTCTACTTCCGTGGTGAATCTGTTGCCCGACTTTTCGCAAGGTATAAGCAGGAAAGTATATCCGCTGATAATCAGCCGAGGGTAAACCTCATCCGCCTTATCGCTGAATTTGTATTGCGAATAACTGTAAACAGCTACACGGCTGTCCTTGCCGTCCTCCTCGATGTAGATTGAAGCCCTGCCCAAACTGTACGAAGCTGTGCTCAATCCGTCGAATATCAGCTTTGCACCGTCCGTGCGCGCGTCGCCGATGTCGGTTACGCCGCTTTCTTCGTCCATTGTGAAGTTGTAAAGCTTATATTCCTTGCCGTACCATTTGTCCTCGGTTCCCTTTTTGATACATACGGAATTTTCTGCACCCGTCGTATTATTTTCCGGACCGATAGAAAGCTCTTTTACCGAGTCGGAATCGAATGCATTGATATAAATAGTTTTAGGACCTTTGTTTTCACTATTATTTATAGTAAAGGTAATGTAATTTCCGTCGGGATGATAAGTGAACTCGACCTCGGTAGCATTGTTTTCGCCGTAGAATTTATAGCTGCCTTCGGCTTTGTTGTCGGCATAAATTGAGCCGATTTTAAGTTCGCCGGGTTCCCCACCTATTGTCCATTCTCCCGTAAACGGCGTATTACGTGTAAGTATCTTTTCAGTGCCATCGGTCGTGAATACCCAAACGGAATGTCCGTCTTTTTCTTGGACGTCTATCGTGCCGCCCTTATAACTTGTTTCGGAAGCCGTCGTAAGGGTAAGTTTGTTATCTTCATCTAAGCTATATTTATACTCGCGGGTAGTTTCACCTTTCTTAGCCGTAGCCTTAGCCGTACCGTTTTTAAGATTGCTTCTGCCGTCAAAGGTATATACGAAGCTTTCGGAATCAATCAGTTCGACGCCGTACCAATCATCAAGCGTGGTAAGATTGAAACTCTCCTTTCCCTCTGCGGTAACTGAAACATTACCCGTACTTTCGTCGTATTTAAGAGTATATTTTTTATTTTTAAAGGTAAATTCCGCTTCGCCGCTTTCACGGTTATACGTATAGGTATAACGCTTGCCGGCTATATAAAGCGTTCCCTTTATTTCAATAAGTAAATCCGAGCCTCCACAATTGCCCTTGCCATTGTACATGCCTTCGCCGTTGAATTGTACGTCGCCGATATCCGAATCGTCGCTTATCCATGACCCGCGGAAAACATCGTATGCGCTGAGGCGGGCTTCGACGCCGTTCATCGTACCGGTAAGGAGGCGTTCGTTGGAATCATAAGTAAGAGTTGCGAACAGCTGGTCGCTGTTGTATATGGTTATAACCTGAGAGTCGGCTTTCTTTTCAACGCTGTAATTCATATGGATTACTGTTCCGGCATTGTTCATAAATTCCACATCAGCCGTGCCGTAACCCTCACCGTTAATACCGGTTAACTTTACGGATATAGGCTCCTTGGAGTAGTTAAAATACCAACTTCCCACGAAGCTTCCTTCGCTATAATAATTTGCGCTCTTGTTGTCTTTGGTAGTTACAACAAGGACTCCGTTTTCAACTTTTGCAGTAAATGCGTCTCCTGTATCGTGTAGAACGCCGTCATCATCAACCGTATATTTGCCGGTTGACGTGGTGTTCCCATAGCCCTTATAGGTCCATGTGCCGCCCTCGTCCGTGAAAGCCTTGCCGTCGAATTCGTAGGATTTGTAGAGGTTATATGAACCTTCCCAAATTCCCGCAAATCCGTCGTAAGATTTAACAGCCGCCGAGTCCCAGGTTGCAAGATATCCGTTTTTATCAATAATAGCGGTGACATTCTTCCCGCCCTCTATTACAATAGCTATATTCGTGCCATTTATAGTATAGGTAAAAGGCTTAGCCGAGCCGTCTGTAATGATTTCGCCGTTGCCGTTTCCGTTGAAAGTATATACGGTGTTATCCGCATAATAGCTGCCGTAATTGAATCCTTCAACAGCCTTTAAGCCGTTTAAAGGAGATTCTTCGGGGAACAGATATATTACCTTACCCGTGTATTGCAGATTATCCGTAGGCACACCATTTTCCACAACGCGCGTAACTTCTGACGCATAGCCGCCCGTAATGGTAAGCCTGTCGCCTTCTAATTTTGCGCCGTAATTGTAATAACTGCCCAAATAGTAATCAAGAATTAATTCGTCGTTTATACCAAGTTCGGTAAGAATTCCAAGCGCGCTTGCCTTTAATGCTATCGTTTCGCCGTCATAGGTATAGACCGAGGTATGGCTGAGTGCGCCCTTATGGAACGTAAACGTTCCGTCATCTTTCAATTCCAGAGTCGCATTTACGTTTACGTTGCCGCCGAGATAATAAAACCCAATAACGTCATTGTAATTAGCATATCCTATATATAATGTAATGTCGTCCGTGGGTATGAAGCTGTAAGGCACGCGCTCCTTATGCTCTGCGTCGAAGAAGTATGCATAAGAGCGGTTGCCGTTTGTGCCGACTTTAAATTCGGGAATGCCGTCTTCGTCCGAATACCAGCTTGACATAGGTTTGTACTGGTCGGTTATGGTTATGGTCTTATCGGCAGATTTAATTCCGAATCCCTCATCAACCGAGAAACTGATTGTAAATTCTTTCGACGTTTCGCCCATATTTATTACGGGCATACCGTCTTCGATTAGCCAATCCGCTTCCGCCCATTTGAGGGTATTGCGGATGAAATCGCTCGTTACCTTAAATCCGCTATCTTTGCCGTAACATTTTAATATGGGTTCGAACGAAACCACGTCCTCGAGGTCGTCGCCTTTATCGGTATGACCTGCATATAAATCGTAAGAGGCATATTTGCCGCCCGCCGCCGCCTGGGCATAAACGTCGCTGGTGCTGAAACTGTTGTATATTACGGTATTAAAGCCCGCATAGCCTACAAGTCCGCCCGCATACGAATAGTTATACGAAACATCGCTAAGCGTACCCTCTTCAAAAGGATTGTCAGAAGCGACGTCGCCCGTAGAGTAGCAGTTTATCACAGAAGTGCCGGGCGCGGCATAACCTACTATACCGCCCGCGCGGGCGCCGCCTTCCACATTGCCCGTGGAATAACTGTTAAGAATATATGAGGAAAGACTGTCTGAGGACGCCGCTATCAATCCTGCGAGGCCGCCCGTGCTTTCAACGTAACCGCTTTGAACCAGTATATCGATATCGCTGTAACTGGAAGTTATTCCCGAGTAAACGTTTATTGTACCGTCAATGGAAGCAGCTGACATCATTCTGCCTATAAATCCGCCGGCATATGCGGCCATAGGGTTTGCTTGTGAGATATTCCCGCCCGTGACTTCGATTTTACCGTTCGTTGCGGAACAACCGGTAATGCTTACGCCGATTCCTTCGCCTACAAAAGCGCCGACGCTCATCTCGTTGGAACCGTTGGTATTGTTGGCAGTGATAGTGAAGTTTTCAAGTTTAAGGTTATATATTGCGGGCGTAGTTCCCATAGCCGCCGTAACATATCCGAAGAGTCCCACGTAGGGACGCGCAATGGGTAAGTTTGTCTCCTGGTCCACTACAATATTATTTATTGTATAGTTGGAAATCTTATGCCCGTCGCCGTTGAAGTCTCCGCAGAATATCGCGTATCCGTAGTCGTCCGAAGTGTCGCCGATAATGTAGAGCCTTTCGCCCTGCATGTCGATGTCGTTTACCAGCTTGTAATAACCGGCAAAGTAACGGCCTTCAGTGTAGAAACCGCCGTTGATAAGCATCGCCATTTGCCAGAGGTCGATGGGTCTGCTTATCTTGAAAGGGTCTGCCGCAGTGCCCGAACCGCCGTCCGGCCTAAACGTGAAAGGATCGTCAAGTTCTATACCCTGCAAGCCTATCGTATTTGTATCGTTATCGAGCGAAGCGGTATAAAAGCCTTCGCTGTCGGGATACAGCGTATAGCCGTTGGCAAGAACTTTGTAACCCGTTTTCGTTTCCGCGTCATAGGGGTTTTGCTTTGCATATACGCTAAGACGTACTTTGAATTTTAACGTTTCGCCCTTTATGAAAGTATTTTCGATATCATTATCCGCCGTAAATTCGCTTCCGTCCTCAGCGAAATAGAACACAAGGTTGTCGCCGTAGTTGTTTTCGGAAGTGTCGCCCGAATTGAAGTGAACTCTTACGGGTTTTACAACGCCCGAACAAGTGATATTGGTTTTATCCTGGATGGTGAAACTGTAAACGCCGCTGGCGTCAGGCTGCAACTCCTTGCCGTTGGCGAACACGGAAAACCTTTCAAGACCGTTTTCTAAAATGTAGCCGTCTGTAATTTCCGCGGTAAAGTTTATCACCGTACCTCTGCGGACGAACATACCGTTTTCAAGCCCTTCATTCTCGATAGTATATGTTAAGCCGTTGCTGTCGAAAATCATTTGAGCGTGGTTGGGGTAGTAGGTGACGCCGCGGACTTCTACAAGAGTGTTCTCAACGACGGTCACAGAATAAACTCCGTCTGCGTTAGGCTTAACTTCCCTATCGTTGACGTAAACGGAGGGCTCGCCCTTCGCTTCCTCGTCGATTCTCAACGTAAAGTTTACCGTTACGCCGTCCTTGACTTCCATACCGCTCTGGATATCGGTATCGAAGACATATTCAACGCCTTCCGCGTGTCTGAAAATCAGCACATAATAGTTGCCGGCGTCGCCGCCGCTGCATGCTACCGCTCCTGCAAGACAGACCGCAAAGACGACGGCAAGCAATGCCAACAAAAATTTTTTCATAGCCACATCCTTTACCGGGTTTTTGGATTTCCGCGTTAATACGGATTATTGCCCTATTATCATAAAGTATGAAATCATTATACTATTAGTAGAGAAAAAATTCAAGTGTTTTGAGCTCAAATTACAAAAATATATTTATCTTCACAAAATTTTTACATAAATTTCTCACAGCATATGGAAGCGAGGGCAAAAATTGGCTGAAAACGCCAAAATCCGCCCCGCCGTCAAGGAAAATTGTACCACAAAAAAAATCAAAAAATCCCGTAATCGGTTCAAAAACTCAACACATATCCGCTATTTTACAAAAATTACCTTAAAATCCGCCTGCAAAAAGCCTTGATTACAAGTTCGCCCTGTTCCTGCCGCCGTCGGTTATATAATCGCCGAAAAATACTATATTCATTTCTATTCCGACTTGGTTCGTTAAATATTTTATCACATTCCGCCGCAGATATCAATAACAGATTTAAAAATAGTATATGTAATTTTTTAAAATGCCGAATTATGATTGACAATCGGGATAATTTATGATATATTTATTAAGCTTTAATTGAATTTGACGTTGAGCGGACGTACCCAAGTGGCTCAAGGGGCTCCCCTGCTAAGGGAGTAGTACGGGAAACCGTAGCGCGAGTTCAAATCTCGCCATCCGCGCCAAAAAGAGGACAGGTTTTCCCTGTCCTCTTTTTGGCGCGACAAACTGTTGCCGAAGCAAACATATCCGCTTTTACGCAGCGAAATGCGGGATACGTACCCGAATATTCGCAGTCTTACATAATTATTGTGCCGTCTTCCGTTCTGTTGAACGGCTCTATAAGAACGAAGTGCGGCGAACAGTAAATGACTGAGCCGTTATCGGTAATCGGCGGGGTGTGCACGCAATCGCGGGAACGGCAATCCGACTCGGTAACCGAAACGCTGCGCGCCGAACCGTCTATGCGGACGATATTATATCCGTTCTCCGCGGTTATCTTTAAAATAAGGACGTTTCCCGACTTTTCCGTAATCTCCGCGCAGCCGTCAATTATTTCGTAAGAGTTTTCTTCGAAATCGTACTCGAAAACAATTTTATCGCGGACGTATATGTGTATTCCGCGCAAATCGCCGCCGTCGCGGGTGAGAAAAAGCGCAAAAAAAAGCGCCGCGGCAAACGCCGCGATAACGCCGTAAATTATCAGGTCGGCAAGCCTGAAAAGCTTGTCGCCTTTTACCTGTTCTACCTTTTTAAGCGACATTTATCTGCTCCGATTTCCGAAAAAATTCCGTTACCTGTTCGTTATTGCGCATATGCGGCGGCGTGAAAACGTCAGATTTCGCATACCGTATAGCGTGTATCGGTCAACGTAAACCCTTCCGCGCCCATATTTGTGTAAAGTTTCAAGCCGTCGCCGCGGTCGAGCGTAAAAACAACTCTCCTTCCGGACAGCTTTTCTTTTATGAATTTTTGCGCTTTTTCCGCACCCATTGCCATTATTGCAGTAGTAAGCGCATCGTTTTCCGCGGCGGAACCGCCCGCCACCGAAGCCGAAGCGACGCCGCTTTGCACAGGTCTGCCGCTGAAAGGGTCAAACACGTGGCACAGCCTTTCGTCAACTCCGTCGCCGTCGGTATCCAGCATAAAATAGTTTACGTTATCGCCGCTGGTAGAAAGACAATCGTCCATAATCGGAAAACTTATGTATTCCTGCGGGTCGGAAAAGCTGCCGTTTTCCACCTGCCTGCGCGGATTGGAAAGTTTCATTGTAAGATTGTTGCCGTCCGCGGGAAATTTTTTTACGGCTATACTGCTTGAACCGAAGCTGAAATATCCGAACCCGAAACCGCGGCTGTCCATAACGGCGCTTACACTGTCTGCGGCGTAGCCCTTCGCAACACCGCCCAAATCAATTTTCATCGACAAAACCCGCCCCCCGACTTCTACGGTAAATTCGGGCTTGACCGCATAAAATTTTCCGTCCGCTTCTTCCAGCTTCAACTCGCCGAAGTGCGAAGAAAGCGATACGTATTCAGTTATTTCTTTGTCGTCGGGCAATTCTTCCCGCGAACGGGGAAAATTTTCGTCCGAACCGTTGAAGCCGTAGGCATATAAGCTGTAATAAACGGCGGGGTTGTAATAGCCCTCCGTCATTCGGTAAACGTTTTCGGAAATAGTGAGGACCTCGTAAGTTTCCGCCGAAATTTCCACTTTTTCACCCGCTGCTGCGTCGTTAAAACGCGATACGTCCGAAGTTTTTTCGGTTGCGGACAACTTTTTATCGAGGTCTTGAATAAGTTTGCGAACCTCTTCCGCAAGGGCTTCGAAACGCGCGTCGAACCCGTTTTCTCCGCCGTGCACGTACGCGACAAGTTCGGCGGTGCTATTCATAACGTCATAGTACGTTCTGCGCCTGTATTTCACCTCGCCGCCGCAACCGCATATAATCGTCAGCAGGGAAAGCCCCGCAAGCGTTGACACAAACAGTTTTTTCACGGTCATAATTATAGATTATAAATTCCGTCAAGTCAAATAATTCGCGGCGGGCGCGATTCCGCGCCCGCCGCTTCATTATAATAAATTTAATTTTCCGCGTTCCCGACTTCTTCCGCGGTTTCAGCCTTTGCCTCCGCGCTTTTAAGTTCGGGATGTTTCATAAATTTGGAGAACACGTACGTCTGTAAAAATACGTATCCCACTCCCGCCGCAACCATTACCAAAGACCATATCTGGGAAGGCGAAAGCGCCGAGCCTATAAATTCGCCGCGCGCATCGCCGCGGACAAATTCTATGAAAAATCTCCACATACCGTACGCGAAAAGATAGAGCGCAAAGTTGTAATTAAAGCGGAATTTGAAATACAGAAGCGCCATAACCGCGGCAAGAATCAACAGGAAAAACATTTCGAAAAGCTGCGTAGGGATAACAAGCTGTTCGGAATGTACTCCATTAGGCGCGGAACAGGCAAGCCCCACCCAGCTGTCCGTAGGCAAGCCGTAACAGCAACCGCCGAAAAAACAGCCCAAACGCCCGAAAGCGTGCGCGATACATATGGCTATCGGAATGAAAGGCAAAGCGTCGGTCAACGTCGCGTTCATATTGTTTTGCAGAAATTTTATCTTCGTGCGGGGGGCTATTACATAAATATACAATAGATAAATCCCCACGAAACTTACCACTCCGCCGATAAGTCCGCCCAAAAAGGTCATACTGCCGTTCAGCCTGAACCCCGCGGAGGGATTCTCTATAAAATTATACAGCGACTGGAAGAGCATGGCGGCAAAAATTCCGAAAGCCGTGCCGAAAAATCCGATGAATATTATTTTATCGGAAGCGTCGTTGTTGAACTTCATTTTAGACATTGTGAACATAAGAAAAAGGAAGCACAGCACGATTCCCGCCGCCATACAAAGACCGTACGCGTAAACGCCCACACTTCCTATTTTAAACAAAGGCTCGGGATGCATAGTTTACCTCCTTAACTATATTAACGGCTATAACCGCCATTCGCATATAATTATAACCGCGCAGTAAACATAAGTCAAATATTTGTTAAAGTAAATTTATGTAAGCGCTATTCGCGCTCCCTGTCCCCCTGTTTTGCCGCCCCTTCCGCTAAATTACAGGACGGTTCGGCGGATGATACGCAGGAAGATTCCTCGGTCAAACCGTCAGGTGTTGAAAAAGATTTTTTGGCGCGGGGAAAGAGTTTTACGCCTTTAAGACAACGTATGTTTATGTAGAATACGACGGCGAGCACGGTGCTTATACACCAGCCTATCGCCCACGCCCAGCACACGCCGGAAAAGCCCCAGCCCGCCCCGACGAGTATATACACCAGCGCGACCCGAAGAATAAGGTCGGTAAACGTGCTTACGGCGAAGCCGATATTCCCGCCGCAGCCGCGCACAGCGCCGTCCGCCACGATTTTCAGACATACCACGGGCAAAAAACAGGAAACGGTAGTCAAAAACCGGACGGAATACGCCATAGCGTCATCCGTCAGTTTTTCGCTCTGCACGAAAAGCCGCGTAAGCTGTTCGGGCATACACACGAACAACAGCACAAAGCATACGCTTGTAACTAAGGCAAAAGTAAGAACAGCCACAAATCCTTGGCGTATTCTTTCGTATTCTTTCGCAGATTTGTTCTGCGAAGCGAAATTCGCAAGCCCGTTCGTCATGCTCACGACTCCCATATTCGCCATACCTATAAGCTTGAACGCCGTCGTAAAGCCCGTAGTGGCGTCCTCGCCTATAAGATTTATGCGCTTGCCGACGAAGAAATTCCCTACCGACACGAAGGACTGTTGAAGTATGAGCGGCACGGAAGCCGCCGTCAGTTCTTTCAAAAGTCCACAGTCGAATTTTTTTGCCTTTTCTTCGGAACGTATCGAATTAAGCTTGCGGACAAGCACTATAACCGTAAGAACGCAGGATATCGCCTGCGATATCAGCGTAGCCCATGCGGCACCAGCAACGTCGAGATGGAGAACGCAGACCATAAGAAGGTCGAGCCCCACATTGAGTACGGAAGATATGACGAGGAAAATAAACGGAGTTTTAGAATCGCCGAGGGCGGAGCATATTCCGCACCCGAGGTTATAGAGGAACACGAACGGCATGGAAGCCGTGTATATGTACAAATATGCAATACAGTCTTCAAAGTAACTGCCGTGCACGCTCAGCGCCGAAAGAAGTTGCCGCCCGAAGCCCAGCCCCACTGCCATTACAGCGGCGCAAAGTACGGCGAAAGAAATTAAAGACGTATTTACCGTTTCCCTGACTTTTACATTGTCTTTCGCGCCGAAATGGCGGGCGATAACAACCGAACAGCCGCCGTTCGCGCCGAGCGCAAAGGCGAGCAGGATATTTATTACGTTAGTCGCGTTGCCCACTGCGTCAACCGCAAGCGCGCCTTCCGCCGCGAAATTGCCCACTACAAGCAAATCGACAAGCGAATACAGCTGCTGGACCATTGCGCTTCCGAACAGCGGAAGGGAATATTTAAGCAACGTGGACCATACCCCGCCGCGCGTCAAGTCAAAAGTTTTAGCCCTTTCCATACCGACATATTATAAGTTTTTCCGACAGAAAAATCAAGAAAATAGCAAGCGCCGCGCGGAAATTTTTTCCGCGCGGCGCTTGCCGGATATCCGATAAAATTGCAATCCGCGTCGGCGGGCTATGGCGCCGACGCGCATATAGTTTCAAACGTTGTTATTCGTTGGTTTCATACGCTTTGGGAGAGGAATAAAGGTCAAATTCCTCGTCTATGTCGAATTGGCTGTCGTCGTCGAACGCGGCGAGTTTGGAAATGGAAACTTCGTACGCGGTCATCGTCACAAAACTTTCGTCCGGCTGCTTTTTCTGGTATTCCCTGCTTTGTATCCTGCCGGAAAGTGCAACCCTGTCGCCCACCTGCAAATTGCGCACGAACCGCGCGTTTCTGCCCCAGGCTATCGCGGGGATATAGTCGGACTTGTTGTAGCTGCGGTTTACGGCTATAAGAAGGTCTGCGATTTCCCTGTTGAACGGCGTGGTGCGGTAAACGGGCGGCTTGCAGATGTAGCCCGAAAGGACTATGGAATTGGGATTTTTGCCCGGCTGCGTTTCAAGAAGCTCGCGCACGAAAACGGTGAGCATCAGGCGGGATTTCCCTCCTTCGAGCTTATTATAGCTTCTGAATTGCCCCAGCGCGCAAATCGTGCCGCCTACTTTCATCTCGGGCGTCATTATCCTTTCCGATACCGTCACGGGCAGAATGTCCGCCTGGCCCGAAAGCCGCATAACTTTAACGTAAAATTCGTAAAATCCTTCGCCATAGACTTCGTGGGAAAATTTTGCTTCGGAAGTAATTTCTCCGTAAAGATATACCTTGTTGTTTTTCTCCGCATTGTAATTCATATATGCCTCCAAAAAATGTATTTCTTGAAAAAAGGTAATATGTTCGCGTTAAATGCCCCGAACAAACGCTTCATTGCGCCCGCTGCTGTCTGCCCGTTCCGTCGATAGTATAGCCGTCCCTGAAAATCAGTTCGCCGACCGGCACGAAGGTATAGCCGCGGTTTTTCAACGTTTCCAGAATTATGGGGACAGCTTCCGCCGTATGCAGACCGTTGTTATGCAACAGAATTATAGAGCCGCTCTTTACTCCGTTGATGACGCGCATTGCGATATCCGAAGCGGACAGGTTTTTCCAATCGAGACTATCCACGTCCCACTGTATAGTGTAGTAGCCCAGCTCGGTGGCGGTTTTGATAAGTTCGTCGTCATAATCGCCGTACGGGGGGCGGAAAAGTTCAACGTCCTTGCCCGTAACCGTTTTTATCGCTTCGGAAGAAGAGGTAAGCTCCTTTTTAATTTCCTCCGAATTAAGCTTAGACATATAGGAATGAGTAGCCGAATGTGTTCCTATTTCGCAGCCGCTTTCATCGATTTTTTTTACGTACTGCGGGTATTTCTCCGTCCAGAATTCGACCATAAAGAAAGTCGCGCGGACGTTGGAAGCTTTCAGGGCGGAAAGAATTCCGTCAGTATGCTCCGTGCCCCAGGCGCAGTCGAACGTGATGGAAATAAGCTTGTCGTCCCGCCCTACGCTGTAAATAGGCACAAGACGTGGCGATAAGTTATAATAAACCGCATATGCGTTGGTAAACCGAGCGGAAAGGCACAGCACGACGGCGACAAGAACCGCCGCCGCGCCCGCGGCGCAGGACTTTAATTTGAATACACCAACCAATTTCTTTGTCTCCGATTTTAACACCTTTCCATATGCATAATTTGCCGAATAATGGGCAAGGTGCACTAATTTTTTAGAATCTTTTTACGGTTTATCTTATTCCGCACCCGGAAAGTTTATTACTTAAAATGCGATATCTTCTTTATCGGATTCGCCGAAATCCGCGAACCGTATAAAAAGAAGCGTGCGGGCGTCTTAAAAGACGCCCGCACGCTTTTCAAATTGCGACAAAACTCAACACGTTCCTACATTTTATAGCCTTTGGGGTTCATATGCTGCCACTTCCAAAGGGATTTGCACATATCGTCTATTCCGAACTCTGCGCGCCAGCCAAGCTCCCTAAAAGCCTTAGAACAGTCGGCGTAACATTCCGCGATATCGCCCGCGCGGCGGGGCTTTATTACATAGGGCAGCTTCTTTCCGCAAGCCTTTTCGAAAGCGCGGATGACTTCCAGCACGCTGTACCCTTTGCCCGTGCCCAGATTGTAAATATGCACGCCGCTTTTCGAAATTTTTTCAAGCGCCGCGACGTGTCCCCTCGCCAAATCAACTACGTGGATATAATCGCGGACTCCCGTGCCGTCCGGCGTGGGATAATCGTTGCCGAAAACCCCTATCTCTTTCAATTCCCCTATCGCGACTTTCGCTATATAGGGCGTAAGATTGTTGGGGATACCCTGCGGGTCCTCGCCTATAAGCCCGCTTTCGTGCGCGCCTATGGGATTGAAATACCTCAAAAGCACAACCGTCCATTCGTTGTCGGAGGCATAGAGGTCTTTTAAAATCACTTCCTGAAAGTATTTGGAAGTGCCGTAAGGATTGGTAGTGCCGCCTACCCTGCAACTTTCGTCGAGGGGCAGCCTTTCGGGCGCGCCGTAAACCGTCGCGGACGAAGAAAATATAATCTTTTTGCACCCGTGCGCGCGCATCGCGCCCACAAGCGAAAGCGTGCCGTTTATGTTGTTGTCGTAGTACTCCAACGGCATTCTGCACGACTCGCCAACCGCTTTAAGTCCCGCGAAATGCACCGCACATTCTATTTTATGAGCGCCGAAGATTTTATCGAGCAAAGCGCCGTCGCGGACGTCGCCCTCGTACAGCGCGATTTTTTTGCCCGTTATTTTCTCCACCCGCTTTAAACTTTCGGGCGAAGAATTGGAAAAATTATCCAAAACCACAACCCCGTAGCCGCTGTTCAAAAGTTCCACGCAGGTATGCGAGCCTATATATCCCGCTCCCCCCGTCACAAGAATGTTCCTTTCCATAATTTACTCCCTCTGAAAAATTATAACTTTAATCTCGGCAAAAGTCAACACTTTTGGGATTAAATGCGATACGTATCGCGTTTTCGGGAAAAGCCCGCCCCTTCGGTGAACGAAGGGGCGGGCCGCAATTTTTAAATATTTTGCGCTTTGATTTGTAAAATTTTATTGCGCTTTAAGCTGGCTTTTCTGCTTTTTGTAGGTTTCGTTGGCGGTGTCGATAAGATTTTTGTTCGCGGGCTGGGGCTGATAGTAGCCGCGGGACGACATCTGCGTGAACAGACAATACTGGTTTTCTGCAACTCCCATAAGGTTTGTGGAAAAGTTTTTGCGCATGGACTTGGTGCTGCCTTCGAAAAGAGCCGTAGTGTAAATGGTCATAAGCTGCTTTTCCGATTCCAGCATATCCTGCAATGCGTCCTTTTCGTTCAGGGTGACGTCGCTTTTGGTAAGTTTCATTTTTAGCCTCCTATGATGTTCAGAAGCGCGTTGTAGCGCTGTTCGTGTTCGTCTGCAATAGTGCTCATTACCTGCGCCAAATCCACGTCCGTCAAGGTCTTGGAATAGGCGCGCGCCTTTTTGCAGATAAGTCCTTCCGCCGTAAGGGCGTCGGAGATGAGTTCAAGTTCCTTTGAAGTTATATCCTGCATTTAAAATACCTCCGCCCTTGTTATAGCCGAACAAAGGATTTTTAATACTTACCTTGCTATTCCGATTTTTTTGCGCCCGAAAACGCGCCGAAAATATCTTCGCTTACCCCCTCGCCGTGGTCTTTCAAAAGCTTGTAATATTTATCCTCCGAAAAATCGCGCTCCTTGTTGTACTCCCCGCCGAGTGCCTCTATTGCAAACCTCAACTCCCTGTATTCGAGGTATGAAATGCCCTCCTCGTCGATTTTGTCGAGAAGATAAGGCAGCGCGCGTTCGTCGCCGTACGCGGCGAGATATCCCGCGTGCAGGCAGATATTTTCTATATCCCCGCGGAATACTTTGATAAGGATATCGAAAATCCTATCGTCTTTTATAACGCAGCGGGAAAGAATTTCGCACATATATTCGGTCTCTACGCCGCCGTTGAAATTTTCAATGGCTTTCTCCGCCACAAGGTCTGCCTTTTCTTTTATAAGGTCGGCGCATCGGTTTTTCACGTCCCCGTCGCCGCAGGCGGAAAGGATTTCCATATACTTGCCCATCGCCCTGTCGTCCGAGCCTATCAGATTCATGGCGTACTCGCGTTCGGAACCGCTCCCGTCCAGCATAGGCAGAAGTTTTTCCGTAAGGTCGCGCCCGTATATTTCGTCGCACAGAAATTCTGGTACGGGCACCCCGCTTTTTAAATGCTGTTTAAGGCACTTTACAAGGTCGTCGTCCGACATTTCTGCATAATACTGCCGCGGCGTCATTCCGAGGGATTTCACTTCTGTATCGCCGAATTTGTTATACAGCTTGGGGATTATGTCCTCCCATTCCTCCTCATTGAATTTTTGGGAATTTTTTGCGATATACGCGCTCAGTTTTTCGTCGAACATGGCGTCGAAATCGTACAGCTTCAATTTTTGTCACCCCTTATTTTGTCTATTCTCTCCTGCGAGACGTCGAAAAAAGAGCAAAGATTTTCCTTAGTCACGCCCGCGTCCGTCACGCCCGATTCCGCGAAAATTACCGCGGTAAGGGCTTCCGCGTCCTTCGCCGCGTCCAGCCGCCCCTCTTCTTGGAGCTCCACATAGATTTTTTCGGAAGCCGACGCAAAGCGTTCGCCGTAATCGTCGTCTATGATTGAAAAATGCGCCACAAGCCTTGCGTATGCCCGCACGAAATATACTCTTCTTACCGCGCCTATATTCAGTCTGCGCATATTCACGCGCCTGTAAACGTTGCAGACCACCACGCCGAAAACGTTATCCTCGTTTCTCTCGCAAAGGGATGTCAAAAGGTCGATTTTTATTCTGTCCGAAACGGTCGGGTGAAGCAATAAATCGCGGATATAGTCGTCCATTTTCGCCTTTACCGCCGACTGGGCGGCTACTATCTGCAATTCCTCCGAATTGGCGGGCGTTGACTCGTCGAAGCACCATTTTATGGGTCCGGAAATGTTTAAATCGTCGGCAAGTTTTTCCGCCTGGCGTTTGGGCAGTTTGATATATGCGGCAAGCATTTTAAGCGACGACTGTTTTAAGGGCTGGGGCAGGGTATAAAAATAGCTTAATTCCTGCCATTTGCCCTCCTCGCGGAGGGTGCGCGCAACGCCGTACCAATACTGCGCCGTAACCGCGTCCGGATATATGGTAAGAAGCTTGTCAAACGCCTCGAAAGACTCGTCGTATTTTTCGGAATTGAACGCCGATACGGCTTTGAAATACAGAATATTCAGATCGTACGCGTACTCGCTCTCCATTTTGCAGAAAAGGTCGTACGCAGCGGCGTGAAATTTGTTTTCGCAGCATACGGTTGCGATTTTATAGATATCGTCCGCATCGGAAATGTCGAGGGACAAAAGTTTTTCGGTGATTTTTTTGGCTTCTTCGGGCTTGCCGGCCTCCGTTTTCACCGCGGCGAGCGTAGTAAGCGCCTGAATGTTATCCGGACACTTTTCAAGGACGTAGTTACATTCCTGTTCCGCCTGCTCGTTCCTGTCCTGCACTATAAGGCACATTGCCATGTAGTTGCGCGCCGTTACCCATTTGGGATTTCCTTCCGCCACGCCCGAAAATTTTTTGTAAGCCTTGGCGTACTCGCCCTGTTTCATAAGCCCCACGCCCTCGGCAAGAACGTCGGACACGTCCGCGATTTCGGGCGGCCAGACGAACTTCAAAGGATTTTCGTCGGCAGACAGAAAGTCGCGCACAATCTGTTCGCGCGTGTCGGCGTCAACGTCGTCCGATTCAAGAAGCAACTTATTGTAATAATACGCCGAAAAATGGTCGTCGCCCAGATTCATATATCCGACCGCCAGCCCTTCGTAACATTCGGACAGTTCGGAGTAGCCGGCTATATCCATATACTTGAACCAGCTGTGGATACTGCGCTCGTACAGCCCCATATCGTCGAAGATTTCGGCGTAAAGCATATAGCTGTCCTCGTCGTTGCCCGTGATTTCGGCGTTCTTGTTGAGCATTTTCAACGCGCCTATATAGTTGTGTTCATCGACCATGTCCGCGGCTATGGAAATCAGCCTGTCGCCGCTTAAATCGATTTGTACCGTTTTTGACATATTTACTTAAAAAGTTTATCCACGTCCGTCTGCGTGAATATGTAATCCTTATTGCAATAGTGGCAATGAACTTTTATTTCGCCCTGCTCCGACAGGATATTTTCAAGCTCGTTTTTGCCGAGCGGCAAAATTACTCCCTCGATTTTTTTGCGCGAACAGTTGCATTTATATTCGGGAAATGTAAGATATACCCCGCCGTTTTGGGTTTCTTGCGAAAAATATTCGCGCAATATTCCGTCCGCGCCCAATCTTCCGACTACGTCAGCCGCGTTCACGAACGACTGCATTCTCTGCTCCGCCCTGTCCATATTCTCTTCCGACGTTCCCGGCAGAAGCTGCATGATGACGCCGCCCGCAGCCTCGCAAACTCCGTCCTTTATTTTTACGCCTATCGCCACGGCGGTGGGAATCTGTTCGCTTATGTGGAAATACTGCATAAGATTTTCGGAAACGTCGTAAGTTTTCAGCTCGCACGCCCCCACGAACGGGCGGGAAAATCCGTCGTCTTTTATGACGGTAAGGGTGCCCCCTTTAAGCCCGCCGTTTCCGCCGTCGATATAGCCGCGTATATGCCCTTTAATATCCCCCGAAACGCTGACGGTCGCGCTGCCGTCGTTGGATTTAACGGTTAAAGAAATAGCCCCGCGCTCGCTTTTAAGGCAGCCCGCCATATAGGCCGCGGCAGTCAGCATGCCGCCCAGAATTTCCGCCGACGCGGCGTCCAGATTATGGATTTTTATGGCTTTGTTAACGAGTTCCGTAGTTTCGAGTACGGAAAGGGATACCTGGTTGTCATATATAAGACATTTATAAAGTTTATTCATAGTTTTACGCAAATAAAATTTATTCTTTCTTCCTTGCCGCCGCCGAGATGCCCTTCCGTTCGTACGGTAAAGCCCGCGTCCTTTAATGCGCTTTCGATAAAATTTTCCGAATGGACGTACTGCGTCTGCCTTTCGTCCGAGCGCGTGTAAGTTCCGTCTTTATTCAGGGTGAAAAGAGTAATATCCATCTCCACCCTGTCGCCCTTGAAATCGTTGCACCATATCACGGTTGCATTTTCCAAATCCTTTACGAACGTATTGCTGCCGACGATATTTTTCAGCTTATTTTCCGAACTTATATCGAATATAAACGCGCCGCCCTTTTTAAGATTTGCATATACGCCCTTGAAAGCCGAGGTTATTTTTTCGGGCGGAACGTAATTTACGCAGTCGTTCACGGCGACGACAAAGCCTGTCTTGCCGTTCAGTTTTAGTTTGGTTATATCGCCCCTTAAAAATTCCGTGCGGACGCCTTCCGCCGCGGCAAGCCTTACCGCCTCCGACAGCATTTGCGGCGAAACGTCCATTCCCTTAACGCAAAATCCCGCTTTGCACAGCGCGCGGGTGAAATAGCCGTTGCCGCAACCCATGTCTATACCGTCCCGATACGCCGTAGCTTCTTTAAGCTTTTTAATTAAATACTGCGACCATTGTAAATAGCCGCAGTCGGAATTCAGATATTCGAAAATCCCGCCTATTGCGGAATAGCTTTCGGCGCTCATCTTAAAAGGTTGTCCGCGCTTATTTTCTTGTTTTTACTCTTTTTGCCCTTGTTGCCTTCGGGATTCAACGCCTTTTCGCGTTCGGCGAACATCTTGTTGTATTCGGCATACACAGGGTCGTTTTCGTGCGCCTTTTCGTAGGCGAGGACTTCGCCGTTCAGTTTTTCACGGTTGGCGGCAGCGGCGGCAACCCCCGCGCGAGTAAAAGTTTTGCCGAGGCAGGGTACTGCCTCTTCCTTGCCTATCGGCATTATGGGGCGGGCGATAAGTTCGCTTTTGCCCGCGGCGAGAAGTTGTAAAGCAAGCGTTTTTTCCTCATCCGCCTTTTCCGCGGCGAGCTCCTTTTCGGACTTCTGCACCTTTGCCGCTTCCTTTTCGGATTTTATTGCGGGAGCGATGTACAAATCGAAAGCCCATTGAGAAAAAGCCAACCAGCATATGAGTATGAACGAAAAGCCGAAAAACGCGAACAACGCGTAGATTATGAATTTAAACACGCCGTTGAAAATCAAAACAAGCCAAACGGGTATCAGCGCGAAGCCCGCCATAAACACCGTCTGTATGGGCGTGCCTATCAAAAGCACGAAGGCGTTGCGGAACAGATATTTAAGTTTCACGCGGTAACTTACGCCCACCGAGAAAACCCATGCGAGATAAAGTCCGGCGAGCACGGTGGCGATTATCGCGAACACGTACGCCGTCGTCGCGCCGGCAGTATTTCCGCCGACAGCGTAAGCGTAGTGCATCCAGTCGCCGACAACAAAAGTCATGTAAAGGAATAAAATGAATATTGTAACGGGCAGAAGGGTATGGAAGTATCCCACCTTCACGCCGTGGAAGAAACCTTTGACCGTAAATTCACCGTGCGTCTGCAACAGTTTTCTTATACAGTAAGCCGCGCCCGAAATTCCGACGGAGGCAATAAGACCTGCGGCGATAAGCAGGGCGTAAAAGCGCATATCTGCAAAGACGTAAACGCCTTCGGCCAGCCCCGGAAGCATTTCATGGGGATAAAAAGGATAGCCTATGCTGAAATTGAAAGGATATATCCCGCCCATTCCGAGTACGTACGCGTTGCGGAAAACCACCACCGCAATGCCCGGGGCAAAGGTTACAAGGACAATTAAATTCAACATTACCAGCTTCCAGAAGTTGCCCTTGAATACCTCCCACGTATCTCTCCACCGGCCGGCCGCCGAGCCCTTTCTTATAAAATCGTCGGCAATCTCGTTGCCCTGCATTCCGTTAAGTTCCGCCATAAAAATTCCCTGAAAAAATTTTTTACTTTTCAATAATATCATATCGCGGGAATTATTTCAATAATTTTGCGGCGAAAGCTCAAAAAAATTTACGACGACAGCCGTAATAACTTTACTTTCGGACTTGGTTATGCTATTATTTAAATGCATTTAGAAGAGCGCAAGGGTTGCTTCCTGCGACTGTTACTTTTGTGTCGCTATTTGCCGAATTTTGCAAAAAGATATTTTCGGACAGCGAATGGGCTGTCTTTTTTGATATAAATCCATGGAAGCCGCAAAGTTTCGCGGCGAAGGAGCAGTTATGAAAAAGTATAAAGTGGGTATTCTCGGCGCTACGGGCATGGTCGGGCAGAAATTTACAAACATTCTGGAAAACCACCCGTTTTTCGAGGTGACATGCCTTGCCGCGTCGGGCGCTTCCGCGGGCAAAAAATACGGCGACGCGGTCAAAGCCCGCCGGAACTATGAACCCGTGCCCGCTAAATTCGCCGATATGCCCGTCTATAACGCTGTGGCAGATTTGGAAAAAATAGCCGCCATGACGGATTTCTGCTTCTGCGCCGTGGATATGCCGAAAGACGAAGCCGCCGCGCTTGAAGAAGCCTATGCAAGGGCGGAATGTCCCATAGTTTCCAACAACGCGGCTCACCGCGCCACCCCCGACGTGCCCATGATAATTCCCGAAGTAAACCCTGAGCACATTGAAATTATTCCCGCGCAGAAGAAACGCCTTGGCACAAAGCGCGGTTTTATCGCCACGAAATCCAACTGTTCGTTGCAATCCTACGTCACGCTTTTGCACCCTTTGAATAAATTCGGTATAAAAAACGCGGCTGTATGCACCTATCAGGCTATATCCGGCGCGGGCAAAACATTCGAAACCATGCCGGAAATCGTGGATAACGTAATACCCTATATTGGCGGCGAAGAGGAAAAAAGCGAAATAGAGCCCCTTAAAGTTTGGGGAAAGATAGAAGGCGGCAAAATAGTCCCCGCCTCCTCTCCCGTAATCACGGCTCAATGCGTGCGCGTGCCCGTCACCGACGGCCACACAGCCGCAGTATTCGTAAATTTCGAAAATAAGCCGACGGCAGAAGAAATAATTTCGGTTTGGAAGAATTTCAAAAGCGAGCCGCAGCTTTTGGGTCTGCCCTCAGCGCCCAAACAGTATATACATTACTTCGAAGAGGAAAACCGCCCCCAGCCCAGACTTGACAGAAATCTCGAAAACGGGCTTGCGGTGTGCGCAGGCAGGCTGCGCGCCGACAGACTGTTCGACTATAAATTCATAGGGCTTTCGCACAATACCCTGCGCGGGGCGGCGGGCGGCGCGATACTCCTTGCCGAATTGCTTGCCGTAAAAGGCTATTTCGGCTGATTTAAGATAATTTCCTCCCCTTCCGTGCTCCCCGTGGCGTGTCTCCGGCATATATTGTAAGTAACGATACAATGCGCACACGCGGCGAGGAGCTTATGACAGGATTTTGCAGCGGAATTATAACAGCTTTGGCAACTCCGTTTAAAAACGGCGGCGTAAACACGTACGAGCTTGCAAAAATGATAGAATATCAAGTAGAAGGCGGCGCGGACGGGATAGTAATTCTCGGAACTACGGGCGAGGCTTCCACCATGACCGAAGAGGAAAAGGCAGAAGTCATAGCCACGGCGGTCGGGAATTTCAAAAATAAAATAAAAATCATCGTAGGCACGGGCTGTAACGACACGCGCAGGGCGGTCTGCGCAAGCGTAAAGGCCGAAGCTTTGGGGGCGGACGGCGTAATTGCCGTGACGCCCTATTATAACAAATGCACTCAGCGCGGTATTTACGAATACTATAAGGCAATATGCGGGGCGGTTTCTGTGCCCGTAATAGCCTACAACGTGCCCGCGCGCACCGCCGTAAACATCCTTCCCGAAACGGCGGAACGGCTTGCGGATATACCAAATCTCGCGGGAATAAAGGAAGCGAGCGGCGACATGCCGCAAGCGGTAGAAACAATGCGCAGAATCCGCGGGAAAACGGATATGTTTTCGGGCGAAGACTGCTTAAATCTGCCCATACTTTCCATAGGCGGCGCGGGATTGATTTCGGTCGTTTCCAACGTCGCGCCGTCGCTTTCGAAAAGAATTTTCACGCTTGTAAAAGAGAACAGGCTGGAAGAAGCCAACGAGGCGCAGGATTTTCTGTTGCCGTTGATTTCCGCGCTGTTTTCTGAGGTAAACCCCATTCCCGTAAAAGCCGCCTACAATATGATAGGTTTCGACGTCGGGCTGCCGCGCCCGCCCCTTACAGAGCTTACGGATATGAACAAGGCGATTTTAAGAAAACAGCTTCAAAAGGCGGGGCTGGCATGCGTATGCTGAATGTTTTGGTCTGCGGGGTCTGCGGCAAAATGGGCGTGACCGTCTGCGATATTTTGCGCGAAAGCAAAAAAATGCGAGTTGTCTGCGGCGTGGACAAACGGCAAAAAATTCTGCCCTTCCTCGTTTACTCCGATTTTTCCGAGGTAAAAGAGGACATAGACGTCGTCATAGACTTTTCCTCTCCCGCCGTCTTAAAAGAAGAGCTGGAATGGGCGATAACGAAAGACATACCCGTAGTTCTCGCCTCGACGGGTTACTCGGCGGAAGATTCGGGCTACATCCAAAGACGCTCCGAGAAAATCGCGATTTTCAGAACGGCGAATTTTTCGCTTGGAATAAATCTGCTTTTAAAACTCGCGCGGGAAGCGTCCCAAAAGTTGGGCGACAGCTTTGACGCAGAAATAGTCGAAAAGCACCACCGCATGAAAACGGACGCCCCGTCAGGCACTGCGCTTATGCTTGCGGATTGCATAAAAGAGGCTTGCGGGGGAGCGAAAAAATACGTATTTGGGCGTGATGGCCAAACGGGCGCGCGCGGGAATGAAATCGGAGTTCATTCCGTGCGCGGCGGCACGATAGTCGGCGAACATGAAGTAATTTTTGCGGGCGAGGACGAAATAATCACCTTATCCCACTGCGCTCTCAGCAAAAAAATTTTCGCCGACGGCGCGGTGAAAGCCGCCGAATGGATTATAGGCAAACCGTCGGGGCTTTACGGAATGGACGATTTAACCGAAAGTTTATGACCTTCGTAAAACAACTGGAAATCTACAATAAACTAACCCAAACGGCGGCAATCCCTGCCGCCGTTTGAGTTTAATTTCATTTTATAATTCGCGCCGTCAAATATTCTTCCGCTTCCCGTAAATCTTTCCTTTCACTTCACAATAGCAAGCTCGTTAAGTGCGCGGGTATAAGCGATATATTTTTCGTTGGGCGACAAGTCCTCGTCGGCAACGACCACGGCCGTAAATTCAAGCCCTTTGCTTTGGTAAACCGTCATAAGGTTTATCTTTGTTTTGGAGATTTTGCCCGTTACGGCGGGAAGATTATAGGTCTTTCTGAAAAATTTTTCAAGATTTTTTTCCGAACAGATGACCGCTTTCAAGCCGTTCTTCCCCGACAGAAAGCCGTTCACCGACCGCTTATCAATCCTCGTCACCTCGCTGCCGTTCAGACCTATGGACTTCATCGCTATGTCAAGATTTTGCGATACGTACTCGACAATCTGGTTGGTATTGCGGTAATTCAGGCTTAAAGAATAGGTCGTAAGCCCCAATTCCGCCCAATCCTTTATGCCGCGGTATGAAGTTATATTCTGCTTCAAATCGCCGAAAATATTGAAAACCGCCCTGTCGTTTACCGAACGCAGCACCGAGTATTCGGCGTTGGATATATCCTGCGCCTCATCTACAAACAGGAATGAAAATTTGGGAGAAAGATTAAAGCCGAGCTTCGTCAATAAAAGGCAGAGAGAAAACGGGTCGCATTTTATTAAAGGCTTTGCGGATAAGTTAAAGCGCGCCTTGAATTTTTTTATGGTTTCGCGGTAGAAAAAACGCAATATATCCGCGGTACTTTCGCACTTTCCTATCGAAACAAGGAAGTCCTCGCCCCGAATGACGTCGGCAAATTCGTATAAGTCTGCGAACTCGTTTTTTATTTCCTCCACCGCCCCCTTTATGCTTTCGATTTCCGAAAGAAGCCGTTCCCTTTTTTCTATGCCCGCGGCGTAAGTTAAGACTTCTTCGTTACCGAGTTTCATTTTATAGCGTTTCAAATCGGATATTTCGCGTTCGACCGCAATTTTCAAGGCGTCCAAATCGTCGAGCGCGGTAAGACAGATTTTATAAGAATAACGCCTTAAATATTTTATGGACTTATAAAAGGACAAAAGCTGTTTGTAGAAAAAGGAATAGTCCTTCATACGGGCGTCCTCTTTTATAAGCCGCAAAAATTCCTCCGCGTCCTGCACGCAGTTGAACATATATCTGAATTGTTTTGTATAATAAAGCCCGCCGTCGGGCTTTTCCTTTATTTCGCCGAGTACGCAGCGCCTTACGCGTACGCCCGCGTTTTTGATTTTTTCATACCACTTCCGCTGAACGCCGCAGGCAAAAAGAACGCCCTTTATCACTTCGGATACATCTTCCGAAGCGAACATTCCGTAAATCCCGTCGTAGATTTTATTAAGCCTTTTTTCTACGTCCTTTACAAATTCTTCCGAATATATATATTGCAGATACTCTGCGGGAACGGGCGCGGAAAAATCGACTTTTTGTTCTATATCCACCCCCGCGCTTTTAAGCGTAAGAATAAAATATTTGTCCAAGGTGCTCGTTCTGACCTTTTCGAGTTCCAGCACGGTGGAGAGTTCGTCAATGAACGCGTTGAAAGAATCTGACGGCGTAATCACCAGCACGTCGGAATGTCTTATGGCGTCGTTGTTGTACATGATATAGGACAGTCTGTGCAGCAATACCATGGTTTTGCCGCTGCCCGCCACGCCTTGCAGGACAAATTCGGCTTTTTCGGGAAGAGTGATGATTTCGTACTGCTTTTCCTGAATAGTTTCGATTATGTCCGTTATTTCCTGCTTTTCCTTGCGGTTTTTTAAAATTTCCTTTAAATACGGGTCGAAGATAAGCGCTTCATCCCTGCCGCCTATCTCTTCCTTTGAAAGATAATCCGAAAGGTTCAGGTATTCGTTTTTAAAGTCGAGGACTTTGCCGTTCTGCGTGCGGATTGCGCGGCGGAGAATAAGTTTGTAATCGTAATCGTTTATCGAAAAAGAAGTGCGGCTTTTCTGATAATATTTCTGCGCGAGGGGGGCGCGCCAATCCACTATTTCCAGCCCCGCGTCGCCGTGCTTGCCGATATAATAGGAATTGTATCCCTCTTTTTCATCGACAAGGTCCATGCGCGCGAAATACGGCTCTGAAAAGAACGGTTTGTAAGAATCCCTCTTCTGCTTCAAACGGGCAATCTCCGCGTTCAGTTCAAGCACGCGGCGGTATGCCTCTGCGTTATAGTCGGGCGAAGCCGAAAGGTCGGATTTTTCTTGACGCGCTACGTTTATGCGTTTTTTGATTTTTAAAAGATAAAGCGCTTTCAGCGTAAGCATTACGGCTCGCACGCGCGCCGCTTCATATTCCCGCTGGACGTTTTCGTCGAGGAGGTTCAAAAAAAACTGCCTGTCAGGCTCTTTTTTCGGATTTATCAGGTTTTTCAAAACAGAATATTCCGACATTCTTCTCCCCTTTTAACGTTTTTAAGCGGCGAAGCTTTAACGCCCGTCCGAAAGATTATTATACCATAGCATATGCAAAAAAGCAACGTTTGAATTTAAATGCGGAGCAAATTTTTTACCCTTTCTATATTGCGCACGATACGTTATTCTATATTGCGCGATACGTTAATCCGCCCACGTTAAACGGGCGGGCGCATTTGCGCCCGCCCGTAAAATTGCAATTCTGCTTCAATTAAATTCCAGAAGATTGACGCCCGTAGCGCCGTCGAATTTCCTTTTTGCCGTCGTTTCCAAAATATCTATCGCTATTTCGCACGTTACGGAAACGTTCGCGCGGGTCAAATGCCCGCCTACAGTATTTGCGCCCTCCCCCGCAGCCGTCATATGTATATGCGCGTAGGGCTTGCCGTCAATAGCCGAGATATTGCCCGAAAGGGAAGTGATTTCATAATCGCCTTTAAAATTGCAGGGCGAATACCGCTTTTCAGAAGTTTTGAAAATTCCCACCGTGAAATCGTCGGAAGCGCCTATTCCGCTGACCGAGCCCGCTTTTACGCCCTCTTTTGCGGCGACTTCAAGGAGCTTTTCAATAACTTCTTCCCCCTTATCGAGACGGAGAAAAATTTTGTCTTTACAACGGAAATACTGCATTATTTTACTCCCATTCGATGGTTGCGGGCGGCTTGGAAGTTATATCATACACTATCCTGTTTACGTGCTTTACCTCGTTTACTATACGGTTCGAGATAACTTCCAGCACGTCGTACGGGATACGCGCCCAATCCGCCGTCATAGCGTCAACCGAAGTTACGGCGCGTATCGCGACGACGTTTTCGTACGTGCGGAAATCGCCCTGCACGCCCACCGTTTTACTGTTTGTTATTACGGTAAAGTACTGCCAAATTTCGCCGTCGAGCCCCGCTTTCGCTATTTCGTCGCGCAGGATATAGTCGCTGTCGCGCAGGGTTTCAAGCTTTTCTTCGGTCACTTCGCCCATAATTCTTATGGCAAGCCCGGGGCCGGGGAAAGGCTGGCGCATGACCACCGACTTCGGAAGCCC
>CANRAI010000002.1 GCA_947628555.1 uncultured Clostridia bacterium
CGCTTGTAATGCTTGACGCGCACGCCGACGAAGTAGGTTTTATGGTGCAGGCAATCAAGCCGGACGGCACCCTCCGTTTTATCCCTTTGGGAAGCTGGAACGAAAAGGCGCTGCCTTCTTCCAAAGTTCAGCTATATAACGCGGACGGCGCTGCCGTTTCGGGCGTAATTGCGGCTATGTCCCCCCATATGATGACGGCGGAACAGCGCAATGCGCCCGTAAGCTATGATAATCTTACTATCGATATCGGCGCGATGAGCGCGGAAGAGGCGGAAAAAATGGGCGCAAAAGTAGGTATGCCCGTAGTTCCCTTTTCGCAGTTCGAATACTGTAACGGCATTATGTTCGGCAAGGCGTTTGACGACAGGTTAGGCGTGGCAATCGTTCTGGAATTGTTGAGAAAACTGAAAAACGAGAAGTTGGACGTGGATATCGTCGGCGTTATTTCTTCGCAGGAAGAGGTCGGCGACAGGGGGATTGAGGCGGTAACGCACAACGTTAAAGCGGACGCGGCTATCTGCTTCGAGGGCTGCCCCGCCGACGACGTATCCGCTCCCCCGTATATGATTCAGGATAAGTTGAAGGGCGGCGTAATGATACGCCATATGGATTCCAGCGTAATATGCACGCCCCGCTTTGTGGCGTTCTCCGAAAAGGTCGCGAACGAAAAGGGAATTAAGGTGCAATTTGCAGTAAGAAGGGGCGGCGGAAATAACGGCGCGCATCTGGTGCTAGCAAACGGCGGCACGCCCGTGATAGTCGCGGGCGTGCCCGTAAGATATATCCACACGTTCCACAGCGTTGCGGTTATGGAGGACGTAACCGCCAATATCGATTTGGGCGTTGCGCTCTGCAAGGGTCTGAACGAAAAGACAATAAAGGGCTTTTAAATAAATTTTACTTCAATGTGATAGGAAAAGCGGCGCGCAAAGAACTTGCGCGCCGCTTTAAAAATAAATAAATACATATATTAAATTTTAAAATAGCGGGCGGGTGTGTTTTAATATATAACTTCCGTTATAACGCCGCCGCCTCGTCGCCGCAAACTTTGGCTTTATGCCGTTTCTTCGCGTAAACGGCAAATTTGCCACGTTGCGGCTCCTCTTCCCAAAAATTTCGCTATGCTGCAATTTTCGGGAGCCCTATGCCTCGGCGGCGGTGTGTTTTAATATATAACTTCCGTTATAACGCCGCCGCCGAGGCAGGCGGTTTCGTCGTAAAAAACCGCATATTGCCCCTCGGTTACGGCGCGCTGTTTTTCTTCAAACTCCACAAGCGCCCCGTCGCCTTCAAGCGTAACCGTTACTTCTTGTTCGGGCTGGCGGTAGCGGAATTTAGCGTTCACAAACTGCGTACGTATGGGGGTATAGCCTATCCAGTTCAGATTTTTTACTCTGCACGCGCGCGAAAAAAGCGGAGTTTCGTCTCCGTGCGAAACATAAAGTACGTTATTAGTCAAATCCTTTTTCACCACGAACCAGCGCCCGTCCTCGCCGCGCCTGCCGCCCAAATCCAGCCCCTTGCGCTGCCCGAGGGTGTAGTACATCAGCCCGATATGCTCGCCCACGTTTTCGCCGTCCAAAGTCATAATCTTCCCAGGCTGCGCGGGCAGATAGTTTTGCAAAAATTTGCGGAAGTTCCGCTCCCCGATGAAGCAAATCCCCGTTGAATCCTTTTTCTGCGCGGTGGAAAGATTGAGGACGTCCGCAATTTTCCGCACTTCGGACTTGTCAATGTCGGCAAGCGGAAACAATACGTTTTCAAGCTGTTCCTCGCGCACCTGGTTCAAAAAATATGTTTGGTCTTTCGCCGCGTCCTTAGCTTTTAAAAGCCGCGTTTTGTCGGGTAAGTGTTCGATTTTACAGTAATGCCCCGTAGCAACGAAATCCGCGCCCATATTCTTCGCGTATTCGCGGAAGGGCCCAAATTTTATCTCACGGTTGCACAAAACGTCGGGATTCGGAGTGCGCCCCGCCGCATATTCGTCGAGAAAATATTTAAATACTCTTTCTCGGTATTCCCCGGCGAAATTCACGCTATAATAGGGGATATTAAGGGCGGAGCAAACCCGCGCGACGTCTAAAAAATCTTTGTCGGAATTGCATGCGCCAGAGGGGTCGGATTCCTCCCAGTTCATCATAAAAAGACCTATTACGTTGTAGCCCTGTTTCTTTAAAAGATATGCGGCGACGGAAGAGTCCACACCGCCGCTCATACCCATAACCACGGTTTTCGGCGACATATTTATTGCTAATTCTCCTTCAAAACGATTATAACATATTGAAATTAGGTTTGCAATTATTTTGTTTTGTGTTATAATGGATTTGGAATTTGATAGCTTTTTTCGCACTCGTAGTCTAATTGGATAAAACAGTGGCCTCCGACGCCGCCATTGTGGGTTCGAGCCCCGCCGGGTGCACCAGCCCCGCCTCGCCCTTACAAAAGGGCGAGGCGGGGCTGTTATTAGGGAATCGGGGCGGGCGAGAGGGTGGAAACGCGAGCGGGAGCGAGCGGTTTGCGCTGATTAGCTCGTAATAGTATTGTCTGATATGCAAACTGAACAGCGCTGTGTGCTGTTCAGTGGGGCGCGCCTTAGGCGGCGCGCCCCGCCGGGTGTGCCAGCGACAGCAAAACAGCCTTCGTAAGACGGGGGCTGTTTTGCGTCTATTATGCGCATTTTGGTATAGAGGGGTGGTAAAAATCATAAGCGTTGGTTACGGTCGGCATAAAATAATATATAAATGCACATATATAAAGCATTTTGAAATAGGGGAAGTTAAAAAAAAGATAAAACGGAAGGCTTAAATTTTTTACCGGTAAAATATGAGTAAAATTTAACCAAAATATTTATAGCTTTCAATAGTTGACACGGCGTTATAAAAGTGATAGAATATACATAGCTATCAGTGTCGGGTTGCGCCGAAAGGCTGTATTTTACGACAAAGTTTGCGGGGAAACGCCCCCAAAAACCAAAAAAATTCAGCCGCGGCGGCTATTTGTGCATACACTATAAAAGAACGTTTACATTGATTTATAAAATTTTGAAATATTGTTCGTTCAAATGGTTGACAGGGCATTATAATAGTGATAGAATATATACAATTATCCGTATATAGTCACGCCGAAGGGCTGTATTTTTTGACAAGGTTTGCGGGGAAACGCCCCAAAAACCAAAAAAAATTCAGCCGCGGCGGCTATTTGTTGCATATTACAATATATTAAAACGTTTATTTGATTTTATATAATTTTTTTTATCCAAAAAATGTATAAAAGAATAAAATCAAAAAAAATTCATTGATGAGGTGAAGTATGAAGATTTGTAGGAAGCTGCTCATTGCATTGCTTTCAACGCTTTGTATAAGCGTTGGAATAGCAGGCATTGCCGCGTGCCACCCTGGCGACGACGGCGAGCACACAGACCCGATCGGCGACGAGTATAAAGCCGTCTACAACGTCTATAAAGAGGCGGCTGGCGAAGAAGCCAAGTCCCTCGAAGACTGGTATGCCGATATCTCCGCGGATATCCAGGCAGTAGGCGAAACCGTAAGCTCGATCGACACGTTGGAATACGACAGCAAGCAATACATAAAAGTAACTTTCGAAAACGAAAAGTTATATCTCGAACCCCTTGTCGAGGGGGGCGAGCTTGTCGAGTACTCCAATTTTACGCTTAACGTAAAGGACGAGGAGGGCACACAGCTTACGACTGCCACGCGCGCATACTTAGATATATTCAGCGTCGCGGACGGTCAAAATACAACGCTTTCCACCCTTGCAACCAACGCGTATGGCAGGGTGGAGTTGTATATACCCGTGCAGACCCCGGCCGTAACCTATTACGTTCAGGTCGATGAACAATCTGCCGAAACGTACGGCATACCTTTGGGTTACGAGCCTGAGCTTGTCTCCAACGGCGGTTCTCACACCGTAGATGTAACTCTGTACACCCCGGTAACGTACACGATTTCCATTAACGACCACGCGGCAGTAGAGCGCGAGTACACAGGCATAAAAGTAAGTCTGCGCTATACTGACGCGGGCAAGGAAGATATAACGGTAGCTTCGGGCGAGTTCGGCGCTGAGGGCGAGGATTTATCGCTCACGCTTACCCTTCATTCTGGAAGCGGCTACAAAGTTTATGTTGACAACGAAAATCTTCCCGAAAGCTTTGCGCCCGTGGACCCCGTTGAGGCCGACCTTGAAAAGATGTCCACCACTCTCGAGCTGTATGTCACTAAAAACTACGCCGAGGACGTAATGGAGACCTATTCCGATCCCGTTGAGCAGGAGACACCTTTCGTCAACGATGTTGAGCTTATAACCTTGCCGGACGCTGCGGCTGAGGTAGAGCTTAAACACGTCGAAGAGGGCGACACCTATACTTATAACAACAAACAGGTATTCGTTGCACTCAAATACGTAAGCGCGCTCATAGGCGAAAAGTCCATTTCCCAACTCAACGAAGAGCAGGATGAAAACGACGTATATAAATTTACTTATGAAGTGCGCACTAACGATGAGTTAAACCAGTGGACGAGGCACGTTTTTCACGACATGATTGTCGCGTACGCAGAAAAAGCAGACGAAAACGGCTTGTACCCCCTCAACACCGACTTGTATAAGTTTATTGAGGCTGCGGCAGAATACGAATGGTTTGACCTCGGCGAAAATAACGACAACGCAAGGATTCTTCTTCCCCTTGTAGTATATAGCGACGACAGGCTTGTACTCGGCTACGAAACGGGCATAAAGACGACAAAACCGGGCAACGTTTACTTTAAGCAGGGCGACCTCGGCGAGTACGAGAAAATAACCACCGGCTATTACAGGCTCGAAGTAGAGGGAGCAAAGGCGCCCAATTCATATTATTTTACGGGCTCTAGTACAACTGTCGCCTACGGTTATGTAGAAGACCTTTCGTGCAAATATAAAGGGGTTAACACCTTACGTCGCTATTTCAGATTCTATGAAGAATCAACCGACCCCGATCAGACCCCCAAAAAGTACGTTACATATATTCAGCTGTTCGAGGGTCAGGAATATATCTATCTGACCACGGGATATACCAGCACGGGATTTACCAACATAAAGCTTACCAAGCTCGACGTTAAAAACGATAACGACAAGCTGTTGTGGTATACAAATAATAGTAGTGACTCGTTCTATTCAGAGACAAATTTGTGGTCGGACGATATCAGTGCGGAAACCCTTACGCAATCGCAGCTTCTTTCCACGCCCAATAAAGCGCCCTATGAGAAGGAATATAAAGTTCTCGTATATCCCTATCAATATGTGTCACTGTCATGGAATGTCGGAGCGGGAACGTCCGCCCAAAGGGCCAATAACTTCTTACAGGCGGCATATCTGTTGGATTTTTCCAACCCGAACTTGACATATACTATATCGGTTGAAAATAGTAAAGATGCAAGTGGTGAAGAAAAGTTAGGCAAAGTAACCCGTTGGGCTCCGACACAATATCCTACTAATGAAAACCCGTCCAGTCCTTGGGGCTATTGGAAATTCGACGCGTATTTAAGCGGCACCGTCGCAGACGGCGTATCAGGCACCAGTACTTTTAAGACTGACTATGTGGCTGTACCGCTCAGCACCGGCGCAACCAGCAGCTTGAATTCTAAGTTGCCTTTCATCGCGTTCTACCACGGCGGCACCCAAATCGAAGAAGTAACCATAAAGATTAAGGCGACACCTACAACGACCACCCTATTCTACGACCCGGGCGAGGGCGAAGGCAAGGAGTATTCTGATACGCCTAACACAGCGGCACATACCGTGCTCGACTTCGACGTACCCGAGCTTAGATATTATTACAAAGGCCATGTCTTTGCGGAATGGAAATATATCGACCCCAAAACAAGTGAGGAAAAAACCATTAAACCCGGCGAGCAGATAAAGGATACTGGCGGGTATAATAACTACTTCCTTGTAGCGCAATGGGAGGAAGAACGTGCTAATGAAATAGCGGGCAAGCTCGGCATAGGAGAAGACGGTAAGATTACAAACTTCGTCTTAGACGGCAACGCATATTCAAGTACGGCAATTGGGTTTGCCGAAGGCGTTACCGTGGGCGCATACAAACTTACGGCAGAACTCAAAGCCCCGTTTGACGACCTGTACGCCGATTTCCTCGGAGTAGATACTCTGTTCATAAAGGATAAGTCCGTTACGGATAAAAACGTATATGTGGCATATCTCAATATTACCGACGTTTCCGAAAAACTTGCATTCCCCACGTACGGTGCGGTGTATAAGGAGCAGAAGGTTGAAATAACTTCGCTCATCATGGAAAAGTTCGATGTTACCCTTGCCGTAGATACGGCTGCGTTCGTACCCGTAAACGCCTATACGACAAAAGAAGGGGCAACGCTTTACAAGGTAAGCCTCGGCACAATCCCCCAGACCGAAGGCAGTTACAAAATAACTCTCGACTTCGGCACAGAGGGCTTCGATTACCAAGTTAAGGTATTCACCGAAAGCGTCGAAAAGGATTTCGGCAAAAACCTTACGGGCAATATCGAAATCAATTCTACCGATAAAAACCTTTGGATAATGGGCAACGCCCCGCTATATTTCTCTGACGCTATCGTCTCGATTAAGTTGGAGCGCGGCTACCGCATACACTTTGACCTCGACCTTAAAAATAACCCCGACGTCGAGCAAGCGGGCGGAGCAAGCTTAAAAGCTCCCGCTCCCTACATCGATAAAGTTCCGGGCACGCCGTTCTCCTTCTATGCGAACGCTTCCGCAACCGGCTACACGCTGTGGCGCTGGGAATACAAGATAAAGGGCGAAACAAAGAAAGTCTTTTACGGCGAACAGTTCGACATCCCCGCAGGCGAATACGACATTTTGATGACTGCGGTATGGAAAAAGTCCAATGATGTAATTTATACACCTGGGACCGGCGCTTGTGTCACCTCGGACCAAGAACTTAACGAAACTAACGGAGCTAAGTTCAGAATAGATACCAAGGGCAGCGATACAGAAGATGCCATAACGAGTATAAAATTCACGGTGGCTAATTTCATCGCTACAACAAACTATACGTTATACATGGATTTAGGCACGTCGAAATATAATGGCATATTCGAATTCACCGGCAGCCCGAGTGTTGGAAATGCTATCTATCAATTTGCGGCTATGCACAGCGATACATTGAGTACGGACGGCCATAATATATTCGTAGGTTTCTTCTTTGCGGCAGGTAATTTAACGCATACTAAGGGACTCACTATTAATTTTACGCTTGAAAACTACAATAAGGCGAGAGCGTTCGACGACGTTGAAAAGATAGAAGGCACTGCGTGGTTTGTGCAGAAAGGCAATTCCGCAATAACCCTTAAAGAGGGCGAAAAGAACGGATCCGCAGTTGCGTTAACCGTATCCAGCTCTGCTAATAACGCTTACCTGCTCAACTTCGACAGTAAGCTTCTGAGTGGAGCGAAGTTCACTCTCCATGCAAAGTACAATGGCTCGGCTTACTATACCATAACAACGCCTCAGCTTTCTGTATATACGTCCGCAACCAGTCATACAGAGACAGAAATGACGGCGGTTGACGGCAAGACAAACGAGTGGACTGTTGAAATCACCGTCAACGCAATGTCAACTACTTCTTTCAGTCTGTTAAGGACGTCGCTTACAAAGGCGGAGGACGCAGCAGTCACAGGCAAAGCGCAAGTAGCCGCGATAGACGTATGGCTTGAAAATAAAACGACCCCCGAAGAGGCGGCTAAACAGCTTTCGCCTGACGCGCCTCTACAGGTTGAAGTAAGCAAAACGCAGCCGGCTACGGTAACGCTTTCCAATAAGGTAGAGAAGAACACATATTACTATGTATGGGCCACATTCGAAGGCGCTGCTCCCGAGGCGGCAATAACGGTTAAAACCAGCTCCGGCAAAACCCTCGACAAAACCAATAATTTTAAGTTAAGGTATATTTCATTTACCACCAACACAATAACGGTAAGCACTGAATCCGAACAGTCTATAAAGCTTACTCTGCATATAGCCGAGTTCAAAGACGAATATTTATGCTATGACAATCAGACAGACGATGGTAGAAACGACTTCACCTTGCCCGCGAACAAGGGCGAAGTTGACATATACCCGATGTCCGACTTCGGTACAAGTACAACTGCAGCAAAGCGCTACACAATGACGTTTACGTTCCCCGATGGTAAGGCGCACGATAGCACCGTTATTAAATTCGTTGACCGCAACGGCGTAACCTACACGTTCGATAAGAGTAACAACTGGACAGCCGGCAACATTCATGTAATAAACACCAGTCACGGCAAATATTATATGTGGTGCGAGTCGGGCGAAGAGGTAAAAGTTCACGCAACCCTAACGTTAAGTACATCGGTATTTGTAGGCAGCACAAGCAGCAACAGCCCCACAATAGAGCTTTCGTCGTCGGTTAAAGAGGTAAAGGGCTACTTTGCGGTAACTAGCGGCGCGCTCGTGCTTGATGGTTCGCGTGCGTTTAAATTTACGCTTACCCCCACGCAAAGCGATACCACGTCGGCCAACCTGCTGACCATAACCTATAACGGCGACAAGGTGGCTAACTTCGCTCTTTCGGCTGATCAAAAGTGCTACGAAGCCCTACTGCTTGGCGTAACAAGCGACGCATTTGTAATCAAATACACGGGCAGCAGCGAATTCAGTGCAAAAGCGAGCGCGGAATATTCGCAGGAAATCTATATTGCCAATAAAACCCCGTCGATATTAGAGAATGAGGCGACAAAGACCGAATTCTTTGCGGCAAACGCAACCAGCGGAAAGCGCTATATTAAAGTCACGCTGCACGGCGGCACCAAAGATGCGCCTACCTCATTCGATTTCTCGAAGGCTACCGTAACTTTCACGGCATGCGGCGGCGCATCTGGTAATGAGTCGTTGACTATAACAGGCTTTACAAAGCAGGGCGATAGCAATAATTACGTTGCTTACGCGCTTGCCTTCTGCGGCACCAGCGACACGAACAAATACTTCAAGATTGCGCTAGGCGGAGTTACGTTAAACACCAAGTATGTTGCGCAGTTTGATAGCTACTATTATGCTGAGATAGGGTCTTCAATTTGGGGCAGATTCCAATATTTGGGCCAGGGCGAAGACAATGATGAAGTATATTTGAAGCCCGACGGAGAGATTTTAAAGACGGGTAGCAAGTATATGCTTATGGTGCCCGAACGCGCAGCCAATTCTTCAATTTCCGTAAAAGACACCTTTACATACACGATAACCTCGGGCGTAAAGGAAACCTCGGTTGTCTTAAACAAGGACAACAACTATCAGTCGGAAGTAACCCTTACGGGCGACTTGATAAGAATTGTCTTTGGGGGACACGAAAGCAAGACAAATCTTGACACATATTTCTACATGGTTGAAAAAACCAAACTTGATGAAGTGGCAGAGTTGGATAAACTCGGCAGCGATGTGTCGATAAATATAATCGGCGGCAGAATTCCCAGGACGGTAAAGGTGACTGCCGATCTCGTAGCGGGCACGCCGTACCAGGTGCTTTTACGCCAGACGGGTTCTGGTTTAAAGGGGAGTTTGACCTATCAAGGCGTAACTTACGATTTAACCTATAATAATGGTCCCACACTGCTGCTCAGCAAGGACGATACGTTTATAGTAACTTTCTATAAAGATAATAGTGCTCCTACTGCTATAGGCAACGCAATAAAGATGCAGATTAAGGCGTCCACTGTGCACCCTACTGAATTGACAACGGAAGATCTTTCCGGAAAAACTCTTAGCCTTACCGCCGATAGCACCCAATTTGCCACTAAAATCTCTTATATTATGCTTCCCGAAGATTTTGACCTCGCTAAGCAATATAAGGTGACCTTAACCACCACGGGCGTTACATCAGGCAGGCTGTGGAGCGCAACAGTTTACTTCGGAAGTTATTTAAGTGCCAATATTCGTGTAGATGAGGTAGAAACTACTGCTAATGATAAAAACGTGACCGTTACACAGGATGCTGTTAAATTCAGTTCACGGCTTATTCCCATAAGCTATTATCGCTTGAGTAGTAACTACGGCACAACCAATTTATCGGTTACGGTCAAGATAGAGGAAGCAAAAGCCTGATAACGGCAAAATTTTAAATAAGCTCCTCCCCGCCCGAAAAGGGCGGGGAGAGACGCTATCGTTTTCAAGAGGTGTAAAATGAGGAAATTTTTTATAGTACTACTCATTTCAATAGCCGCTGCGTGTTGTATGGCCGCGCTTTCGGCGTGCGCAAGTGAAGAGCACGTTTGGAGCGAGGAGTGGAAGCACAACACCGTGATGCACTGGCACGAGTGCACCAACGCCGGCTGTAACGAGCGGTCAGCCCAAGCAAGCCACGATGGCTTTTGGGAGCTGACCGATAGAATCGTGCATGAAACTTGCCTTGAACGCGGCTGGGGCGTATATACTTGCACGGTCTGCGGGCAGACCAAGGAAGATATTATCCCCGACGACGGCGGACACCACTTCGACGGCGCAACGTGGCATATAACTCCCGAAAAACACTGGCGTTATTGCACGGGCTGGGGCTGTAACGTGGTAGAAGAGTCAACGCACGCCGACGACGATACTACGGTTCAAAAGACTATCAAAACGAGTATTAGGATGTATGACGACACAGTAATCGGGTTTTATTGCCCCGATTGCAACTATCTCTTTCATACCGAAGCAATACATTCAAAATATATGCCCGCTTCTTTCGACGTAATACTCACCGCGCAGAGCAGCAGTTATCCGTTTATCCCCGCCAAGGGAGAGCTTGAAGAGGGGGTAGATGCCGAATACAGCTTTCTCCAAAATCAAAAATGTGATTTTGTGTTTTTGAACGTCAAAAACGATAAGGGCGAAGCGCTTAGCCTCACAACAAACTACCAACACAACGAACTCAGGCATGAGGACATCACCGGACTTGTTGGGCAAAATCCCGACCAAAAGGCGGGCTTTATCGTCAGGTGTAACGGTACAGAAATAAGCAACTCGTGGGGCGTTCAATCAAGCAAGCTTAATACGGGTATTAAATGCGATAGCATCAGCGACGGACATGGCTCGTCGTACTATGTAAAAACACTTAAGATGGTGAGTTTGGGCGACTATGTTGTAACTTTTGGCTACTACGCCATAGATACAGAACTTTCCGAAAACTTTTTATATACGGTAAAATTCCACGTTCTGGACCAATTTGACTATAACAATGCAAAAAAAGATTCGGGCTTGAAATCCGCTGCGCCGTCGGCGATTTGCTTAGCGCAGAATTTAGACGGTGTGGACTTATATCTGCCCGTTGAAAAACATGAGTGGTAAAATATGCACGAAAATTTTAAAAAACTTAAAACGAAATATGTTTTACGCGCCCTTATTGCGGCGTTGATAATCGGCGCGGAGTGCGCGGGGATAGCTGTTGCCGTAACGCTGCTTGCGGTATTGCTTAGCGACGTATCTTTCGCCACGCTTTGGTACGTGCTTATAGCCGTTGGGGCGGCAGTTTGCGCTACGGGAATAGCGTTTTTATGCCTATATCCCCGCGATAAAAAATTAGCCAAACGGCTCGACAATCAGTATTCACTTGAAGAGCGCACGCAAACCGCGCTTTCCTTTGTGGAAAGCAGGGGAGTGATATACGATTTACAGCGAAGCGACACCGACAGGAGACTTTCCGCATTACCCAAATCTTCGTGGGGCAAGTCGGCGGCACAGGCGGCCAAACAATTTTGGCAGGTAATCGTGCTTGCCGTGCTTGCCGTGGCTTTGATAGTTTCGTCAGTGTGCGTTATGGCTAAAAAGACGGCGGACGCCCAGGCAGCAGACCCCGAAAGAATACCTTTTTCGGTCTCCGACTTCCAGATTGTGGCTGTGCGCGAGCTTATAAACGATGTAAAAAATTCTGCCTTGCAAGAGAATATAAAGACGGCTTCGGTAGAAAAATTAGAGGATTTGGTGGAGGCGCTTCCCGAAGTTCCCAGCGTGGGTGCAATGCAACGGGCGGTGTACGGCGCGATTGACGAAGTGAACGGGATTATCTTGCCCGTCTGCACTTACCGTCCGTTTTCGGTGACCCTCGGCATGGCGGAACTGCCCTATTTTGTGCGCGTTCTGCGCCGCGGCGCCGAAGTGTATAAGGACGTGGATTTCACCGAAAATTCGGCGGTGGAAAAGTTCAGAATGGAAAGAATCGACCTCGTTATGGAGAAGGTTGATTTTTCGCTGGGACAGTTTGTAAAATTCCTCAGCGGGGTAACGGTGGAGCAGGGGCTTAAAGACAAACTTACCGAGCTTGCGGGCAACATAAGCTATGCGCTTGCAAGCTCGGAGTTAGACGAAAACGACCCCTTGCGCATCGTTGTAAAAGATTTCGGCACGGCGGTTACGGGCCTTGTGGAGCTTGTAAACGAAGCCGAACCCAACGATGAAGAGGTTCAGTCGGAGATAAACGGGCAGTTTAATTCCTTTGCCGAAGAATTTACCTTGCCGCTTTCCGATCAGGCGTACAGCCTTGCCGTAAACAGGCACGTCAATTTAAAACTGAGAAATATATTCGGTTTGGAAGAGCGGGAAGAAGATACCGATCCCGATTTTACAGACGGGTATGAAGTTAACCCCGAAGGCGGCGATAACGGCCCCTCGGACAGCGGCGGTGGCGAGTCGCAAGGAGGCGGCTACGGCACGGGCGACAACGAATTTGGCAGCAAAGACCTCGTATATGACCCCGACAGCGGAACTTACGTCCAGTACGGCGACATTTTGGCGCGGTATTACGCCGTTATGCAGGAATATCTGAGAAACGGCAATTTAACCGATGAGCAAAAGGCGCAGGCAAGGTCGTATTTCGATATACTTTTCAACGGATTTAAAAATTAATAATGCTAATAAAGTGTGAGGATGAAATGAAAAAATTCAAGAAAAACAATCAAGCGACAGAAGAAGCGGAGGAAGTAAAGGTAGAGCAGGCGGAGGAAAAAGAAGAGACCGCCGAAGTTTCAGTTACAACCGAAGCTGCGGTAACAGGCGTGGAGACGGAGGACGTGCCGGATGAAAACGCGCCCGAGAAGGTCAAGCAGTTCAGCGTATCCATAAGTAAGATAAAAGCTGAGCTTGCGAAAGACGTAGTAGGCATGGAGGACGTAATAGACAGCGTAATCTGCGCGATAATTGCGGGCGGCAACGTGCTGTTGGAGGGCGTGCCGGGCGTAGGCAAGACAAGACTTGTCCGTTCGTTGGGCAAGACGTTGAGTTTGCCGTTCTCGAGGATACAGTTCACGCCCGACTTAATGCCTTCGGACGTAACGGGCACGAACATAATCGAGCAGGACGAGAAGGGAAAGATGAGTATGGTATTCCGCCGCGGACCCATATTCGCCAACCTTGTGCTTGCGGACGAAATCAACCGTGCAACGCCCAAAACCCAGTCGGCGATGCTGGAAGTAATGCAGGAGCATAAGGTAACGGCGGCAAAGACAACATATACGCTGGAAGAGCCGTTCTTCGTATTGGCAACGCAGAACCCGATAGAGCAAGACGGAACATATCCCTTGCCCGAAGCGCAGATAGACAGGTTTATGTTTAAGCTGCTGGTTGGCTTCCCCAAAAAGGGAGAGATTGCAGACATAGTAAATATGACGCAGATAACCATGGACGAGACAGCGGAGGCGGTAATAGACGGTAAGACGATAATGGAGATGCGCGAGCTGTCCAAGACCGTGCCTGTGCTTAACGAAGTTTTGGATTTTACTGTAAAACTCGTATCAAACACCCACCCCGAGATTGAGGATTCGCCTGCCACGGCAAAGAAGTACGTGCGCTACGGCGCTTCTCCGCGAGCGGCTCAGGCGCTGATAACGTGCGCAAAGGTCAGGGCGTTAATGCACGGCAGGTTCAACGTATCGTATAACGATATAAAGGCGTTGGCGTATCCCGTACTTAGGCACAGGGTAAAGCTCAACTATAACGCTGTGAACGATAAGTTGAGCGTAGATGATGTAATAAAGCAACTTATAAGCGAGACTAAATAAGATAAATGAGTGAAATAATAGTGGACGAAGCGTTTTTGCAACAGTTGGAACTGTTGCAAACGCTGCTGAAAAATAACGTTGCGGGCAGATACGGCGGCAACCACCAAAGCAAGACGTACGGTTCCTCGTGCGAGTTTGCGGACTACCGCGACTATATACCCGGCGACGATATAACCAAAATCGATTGGAACGCCTTTGCCCGCTTTGAAAAGCTATATTTAAAGCTGTATTTAGACGAGCGGCAGGTGCACACGCGGATATATATAGACGCCAGCCGCTCCATGGCTTACGGCAAGGGCAAAAAGGACGCGCAGGCAATACGAATAGCCGCCGCCTTAGCCTATCTGTCCGTGTGCGAAATGGATAGGGTGTCCATATACGCTCTCCATGGCGACAAAGTGGAGGAGGTAATTCCGCCCATGCTCGGCAAGGATAGTTATCTCGACAACATCGGCAAGCTCAACGACATAGAGTTTGACGGCGACTGCCGTATCTCCGACGCAATAGCTTATTCCGAAGTAGGCTACGGGGACGGCATGAGCATTATAATTTCCGATTTCCTTACGGATAACGATTATTTTGCCGCGCTGGACAGATTTTCCGGCAAAAAGCGGGATTTGGTCTGCGTGCAGGTGCTCGCCGAAGAGGAATTGCGCCCCAAGGCGCGCGGTAAGATGCATTTTTACGACAGCGAAGATTCCGAAAGATTTTACCGCAAAAACATAAATAAGGAGATAATCCGCGCCTATTCGCTCGCGCTTGAATACGCCACGGGTAGGCTGCGCGATGGCTGTTTTTCGCGCGGGGGCAGTTATGTGCTCGTCTCCTCCGCGGATAAGCTATCCGACATCATATTTGATAAATTTGTGGCAGTGGGGGTGATTAAGTGAACCTCATATACGTGCTCGGATTGCTGGCTTTGCTGGCAATTCCGATCATAATCTTTATATATATCATAAAAAACAAATATACCGAGCAGACTATTTCGTCAACATATCTCTGGACGTTGAGCGAAAAGTTTATAAGAAAGCGCATTCCCATAAACAGGTTAGTGGGAATACTCAGCCTTATATTGCAGATAATCGCTGTGGTTTTGCTTGCATTGCTGCTTGCGCACCCCATGCTCGTAATTCCCCATTCGGCAAGTGCATATTGTTTTGTTTTAGACGGCTCGGGCAGTATGAACTTTGAATTGAATGGTAAAACCCGCTTTGAAGTGGGCAAGGAGATGATAAGCGATATCATTTCGGAAGCCACCGATGGCAGTACCTATACGCTGATTTTCTGCGGCAGTACCACCGATACAATCTACAAGGACATAGCCGATAAGGACAGTGCGTTGAAGAGCCTTGCTTCCCTGAAAACGGCGGACACGACCCCCGATTTTCTGGATATAATCACTGCCACGCAGGAGTATTTTGACGGCAACCACGCCGCAAACACCTATCTTGTGACCGACGTGGACTACGGTTTGACAAAAAACGTCAAGCTTCTTAACGTTGCCAAAGGCTACGAAAACGTCCAAAACTATTCGCTTTTCGACGTGGATTATACCATGCTGGGAACGCAGGCCGTAGTCAGTGGCAAAGCCGTATCCTACGGCAGCGCGGCGCAGATAAAGGTAGAGATATTCTTCTGCGGTGATAACGGGATATATTTTAAGGGCGGCGAACAGATGTTAGCGCTCGAAGAGGGCGGCATGGGCGAGTTTTCGGTAACTTGCGACGTGGGCAATTTCAGTGCGGTGAAAGTAGTCATAGCCGACGAGGACAACCTTGCCCCCGACAACGAGGTTATTTTGTACAACGCCACTTACGAGAGAATAGGCAATACTCTGCTTGTCTCCGACAATTCCTTTTTCGCGCTCGCCTCGCTGACTGCGGCGGGTAACGATAAGGTGGACGTGGTTACCACAAAACAGTACGAGGAATTGGCACTTTCGGGCTATGGGCTGTATATTTTTGATTCCTACACTCCCGGAACGTTGCCTTACGATGGCGCGGTATGGTTTATAAACCCCCGCGGCTCTACTGCGGGCGCGGGATTTACATACCAGACCGATATGACTTCTACCTTTTCAAACAAGCTTTCTGCGAATTTTTCAAGGAGTTCGGATACTTCGTCGCTGTTATATAGGATTGTGGACGGTGTAAGCACGACTTCATTTGAGCTGGGAAGTTACGTCAGGTGCGGAATAACGGGTGAATTTACCACCGTGGCAACGTGCGGAAGCGACCCGATTGCCTTTGTGGGCAGTAACGAATACGGCAACCGCGAGGCGGTTTTGGCGTTTTCGCTTAATTCCTCCGGCGCATTTACCCTTTCGGCGAACTGCGTGACGCTGTTTTCAAATATTCTTAAATATATGTTCCCCCCAGTAGTGGAAAAAACAAGCTATACGTGTGGGGATATATTGCCGATAAACATAATTTCGGGCTGCGCCACCATGCGCATATATACGCCGGGCGGCGAAGAAGTTTATTTGAACACCGCTTCGGTGGTGAGCGAATACAAGCTTACCCAGGCAGGGACTTACCGCATAGTAATGCTTATGAGCAACGGCACCGAGGAGAGAGTGTACAACGTTTACGCAAATCTTCCCCAAAGCGAGCGCATACCCAACCCCGCGGACATAGAGTTCGTCGTGGAAGGGCTGGCTTCCGATTCCAAGTTCGATGGGTATTACGACAATCTATTTATAATATTTATTATTCTTGCCGTATTTTTTGCGGCAGATTACGGAGTGTATTGTTATGAACAGTATCAGCTTCGATAACCCTTGGTATCTGTTGATAGCCGTTCCCCTCGTTGTTCTGTTTACCGTCCCGTTTATCGTGGCGATAAGAAAGACCAACGTAAACGGGCACAACGTTGCTTCGCAGGTGCTTCACATTTTAATAGCGATTATAATAGCCTTTGCAGCGGCGGGCACATCCTTTGACACCATGCTCACCGAAACAAACGTATACGTTGTAGCCGACGTATCCTATTCGGCGAACAAAAATCTCGACGCCATAGATGGCTACATAAAGAATCTCGATTTGCCCGCACATAGCAAGCTCGGCGTAGTTTGCTTCGGCAAGGACTGCGAAATTCTGTGCAATATGGGCGATCCCGATAAGTTCCATACGGTAAAAGATTCCACCGTGGACGACAGCGAGACCAATATTTGCGAAGCGTTGGAGTTTACTGGCGGGCTGTTTAAGGACGATGTTATTAAGCGCATAGTGCTTATAACCGATGGCAAAGCCACGGACACGAGCGACGACTACGCGATGGCCCGCGCTGTAGAGGGGCTGGAAGCCCAAGGCGTGAAGGTGGACGCGATTTATCTCAACGATAATATCTCCGCCGACGCAAAAGAGGTGCAGATATCTTCCGTCCAATATGCCAAAAGCGTCTTCTCCAACCGCAACGAAAAGGCGGCAGTATCGGTGCGCTCAACGTACGATACGCGCGCGATAATGACCTTGAAGTGCAATGAAGATATCGAGTCGCAGAGGGCGGTAGAACTCAAAAAGGGCATAAACTATATCGATTTCGACCTCGACACTTCCCAAGAGGGCGAAAAGGACTACGAGGTGACCGTCTCGGCGGACGACGACATCTGCGACTATAACAACGTATATAAGTTTACGCAGCAGGTAACTTCGGTAATGAAGGTTATGGTGGTCACGGGCGACTACGATGAGGGGCTGAGCGTAGTGGATTACTACGGCGACGACGTGGCAATAGATATATACGATTTCAGTTCGTCTCCCAATAAGCAGCCGATAGATTCGGAAAAATATCCCAACGTCAATCTGTATTCCAACCGTAGTCTTCCTACCTCGCTTGGCGATTTGAATCTATACGACGAATTTGTGATCTCCGAGGTAACGCTCGGCAGGATAACGGGCGCTTCGATGTTTGTTTCCAGTTTAAACGCCGCAGTATCTAAATTCGGCAAGACCTTGCTCACTTTCGGCAATATACGTAGCGAAGCAACTTCGCTCGGCAATATGCTGCCCGTAAATTTCGGCGACGATAATTCCACGCCCAAGCTTTATACTCTCATAATAGACTCTTCGAGAAGTATGGAGGATTTAAAACACCTTCAATTGGCAAAACAGCTTGCTGTGCGGCTTTTGGACCTGTTGAATGAGAATGACGAGATATGCCTTATAACCTTCAACGGCACGGCGCGTATGATTCAGCCGCCCACACCGTTTAGTAGGGGCACGAGAAACTCTATAATAGCAAATATAAACGGCCTTGAATACACCCAAGGCACTATAATAGGCGCGGGCTTAAAGATGTGTTACGACTTTGTAAACGATTTGGAATACAGCGCCAAACAGGTAATGCTTATTACCGACGGTCTGGACTATCTTGCAAGCTCGGCTCCCGAACCCCGTGGACTTGCGCGGACCATGTACAACGCGGGCATAGTAACCTCGGTTTTCGACGTCGGTAGGCAGGGCGATACGAGCACGGGAGCCAACAACAACCCCACTAATGCCTTTGCAAAAAGCCTTTTGATAGGAATAGCTTCGGCGGGCGGCGGAAAGTACTTCTATTCCAAAAGCGCCTCGGAGCTCAATGAGGTAACCTTCGGCGATATAAAGGAGCTCACCAATGATCCGGTTAACGAAAAGCAAGCCGAGGTTTCCGTTTTAAGGCGTGTGGACAATACGCTTGCGGGGCTTGACTCGGTAACTTTCCCGTCGGTAAACGGATATGTATATACAAGAATCAAACCGGCGGCAACCACCGTGCTGGCTATAAACCACGTAACGGAAGAGGATACCGACCCGACCCGCATTCCTCTGTACGCATATTGGAAATATGGAAACGGAATAGTTGCATCGTTTACAAGCCGCATCGGAAATGCATGGCTTGACAACTGGAGGGCGGCAGACATAGATTCCGTGTTTATGTCCAACGTCGTCAAGGATATTTCCCCCAAAGAAAAGATAGATAAGCCGTATATCATAGATGTGAAAAAAGACGGCGCGCAGTTTGAAATTTCGGCTACGCCGGGCACAGCAGTCACTTCAGCCGAAGTCAGCGCGCACATATTTACCCCCGACGGCGACAGCTTTTTCAAAGTTATGAACTATACGCGCGAGAAGGGGAAGTATATTTGCAGGTTCGATGGCGTTGGCGCAGGTTCGTACAAGATTGAGATAAACTATAATTTAGGGCAACGGCGATACAGCTCCGAAGAGGTGTATCACTATTCCTATTCGGACGAGTACGACAGCTTTGCGATATTCAACCCCGCGCCGCTTTACAAGGCGCTGAACGGCAAGGGCGAAGTTAGCCTTGATGGCAAGCTATCGCTTAAAAACGACGATGAAAACGTGGATCTGCACAAGGTGGATATGACTATCCCTCTGTTAGCTGTTGCGGCGGCGTTGTATGTTGTGGATATTGCCGTGAGAAAGTTGAAGTGGGACGATATCAAGAGTTTCTTCGGACTTTTCAGAAAATCCGATAAAAAGTCTGCGGGAGGAAAAGCGGTATGAAAAAACTTTTGATTTTTCTGTTGGCGCTTATTATGTCTCTCTGCTTTGCCGCAGGTTGCGGTCCGGGCAAAACGAACTCCGGTCCCTCGGGAAACGAGGGGTCGGGCGGAGGCGGCTCTGAATGGCCTGGCGGAGGAGGCTCCGAAGGCCCTGGCGGAGGCGGCTCCGAATGGCCCGGCGGAGGCGGCTCGGAAACGAACAATGTGTTCGTCGTATCATTGAGAGCCGACGGCTTAGCCTATAATCCAAGCATAGATATGAGCGCGCTTTTGACGTCTGCCGATGGTTCGGATACGCGCACCGTGCAATTCAAAAACGGCAAGGCTTCGGTCGCTGACCTGGACGGCGAATACAACGTTACGCTGACCAGTTTGCCTTTGGGATATTCATATAACCCCAACATATATTCGATAGGTAACGAAAACAAGTCTGTCACGGTGGACTTGGTAAGTTGCCTCAACGTCAGCGTGGCAGGGAGTGAGCCTTCGGTTACTAACTCTATGACGCTGTCGGTGAATAAGACCTACCGCGCCACGTTTAAATCTGCCGAAGACAAGGTATGGTTTATCATGCCTGCGTGCGGGTTGGAGACCATGTGCGATATTTACGCCGACAATGTTTTGCCCAAGCTTACGGGCTACACCGCAAACGCGGCAAGCGGATATATAAATTACGATGGCGCAAAGGATATCACGGGCGGAGGAAAAAGCGGAGCTTATACGAAGAATATAAAATTTACGGTAGAGGACGAATACAGCAATCTGAACTACTTTATTATGCAGGCGACTACGCAGAACGGCATTTACCCCGTAACGGTGGATTTTAAACTTACCAATATGGATGGGGGCGGTGGAACCCAAGGCGAGGTTACGCCCGGTCCTACCGTGCAGGATATGAGCCTTTTGAAGAGAATTCAGCCCGTAGGCGATTTTACCTATAACTACAGAGACCCTACGCTGAGCACACGTCTTCTTTGCGATGGGTCGAGGTTCAAGCTCTTCGCGCGCGATATACAGGATTCGACCGGTCAGTTCGGCGACGGATATTATCACCGCTATTATGAGGAGACCGATACTTACGGCGCAATTTTGTTCGCAAAAATCACCAAGCCTTGCGAGATCCTCGACATACCGCTTACAGACCCGATGATGACCGTTCACGATGGGAAGTACGACTATACACAGCTTATAGCGACCTACGGCAAATACTGCAATGACGACGGCGCGCACCCCGTGACCGAAGAGTTGAAGATGGTTTTACAGGGTCATGCCGTGAACCAGAGGTACTTTAAGGACGGCGAAGGTTGGGCGGAGACAAACGATAGGAAAATAAGGCTTCAAGCGGCCGAAGATGACCAGTGGCTGTTCTGTTGCGGATTTTATGTCTAAAATAAGCGCAGATTTTGTTAGCACAATGATAAGAAAAAAGCCGGGAGTCCAGAGGACTTTCGGCTTTTTGTATTCGTTACTATCTTTTTAAAGCGGCGCGTTGCCTTTCGGTAGCCCGCCGCTTGTTTTATAATCTTATGTATTTCGCAAAAATTTCGTCTAATTCAATTATATGTTTTTGATTATTATCGCCTTTGAGCAAGTCGTATATTTTCAGGATTTTTTCTTTATCCGTTTGTGACACCGCTTGCATATCTAAAACCATAGCATTATTCAAATCGTTTGGTTCGAATTTATCCAATCCCTCGCCGTATTCTCTTTTGTGCCGTTTCAAAATTTCACGGGCGGCGGGGGTAATCAGATAGCAGTAAAAGATATTTATATAATCTTCCGTGACGTTGCCGTTAAAATATAACCCGTGAAAGGCAGTTAAATTTTTGGCTTTCGCCTCGTTTCTGATTATTTTCAGTTTGCCGCGGTTGAAAACGGAAATAAGAATGGGGGCGGAATCTTTCTTTTCCAATGAATACCAGGGCTTTCTGTGGGACGTAAGATAGGTCTTATCGTACCCGCGGCTATTCCCGTAAGCGATATAATCGAAATCTCCCTTTGAAAGCGCTTTTGTGCCGTCAAATAAAAACATTTTTTTGTTTTTTTCCGCTAAACGCCGGAAAACTTCTTCGGTGAGAATACAGCAATCGAGATTTTGTGATTTTGTTACGCAGGGAACACATGCGATACGGCTTAAATTATGCGCTTTTATTTTTTCTTCGGATAAGACAAAGAAATCGTTGTTCCCTGTCGCTATACCCCGTTTAACCTTTGCTATTGAAGATAAACAAACCAAATTATTGCATACATACGCGCGTTTTTCGTTATTGAAATAATTCAACCATTTTTCTTTGAAATCTATTTCGCAGATTGCAAGTCTTTTGGCGTTTTTAGGAAAATCTTCCAGTTCGTCAAGGTCGTAAACATTGATAAAATCGATATAACCGTCATTGTTTTTTTCCAAACACAGTATGCAGGAGGTGGTTATGGCGCCATTAAATAATTTTATCCGTGAATCGAATTTTATTATATGCTTGATGATTTTCAAGTCGAGCAAATATTTTTTTACAGTTTCGCCGTATCCCGTATTCAGAAATTCATAAGGAAGAATGTAACAGCATCTGCCATTTGTTTTAAGCTCGTTTACGCTTTTAATTAAAAAATATACGCAAAGATTGCTGTAACCGCTTAAAGATATACCATAATTTTCTTTAAACAGCTTATTGTAATATTTTCTTTTCGGTATTTGCTGGAATTTGTTGTAGGGCGGATTGCAAATAATTGCTCCGAATTTTTCATCGATAACGCTGTCCAGATAGTCCTGATTCTTTAAATTGAAATCAAAATGACAGTTTTCCGAAAGGTTTTTACAAGTTTGTTTATCTATTTCAAAGGCTGTAATTCTTAAATTCGGTCTGCGTTTTTTCCCTGCAAGCAAAAAAACTCCCAAACCCGCCGCGGGGTCTAAGATGTCGTCTCCCTTTTCACCCAAAACCCAGTTTATCATAAAATCTGCAACGGGACGCGGGGTATAAAATTGACCTAAAAGGTTTTTTTCTTTCATTCTATGCTAAATCCGAATAATTCTTCGAAGCCCTTTGTATTTATTTGTACAATGCTTTTTTCAAAGGTGACGTAAAACAATAATCTTCCCCGTCCAAGCTCTTTCATTTTGCTTTTATGCTCGGGCAGAGAAACTTTTTGCAGAATATTTTTCCCTTTGTCGGGTTTGATTTTTATCGTCGTTTTATTTTGGTTTTTAACGTCGCTTTCTATGAAATAATCCCTGCCTTCCGCTTCTTCATCGCACAGCAAGGTTAAAATTTCTTCATATGAAATTCCGTACGCCTTGTCGAAAAACATCTGCAAATAATAGTGGGGCACGTTATACCTTTTTACCCAATTATAGACTACCTTTAAATCCTCGACTTTGGGAGTAATGCTTAAAAATTTCCTTGTCTGGATTTTCGTCAAATATAGTTTCAATTCTTTGAGTAGCGAAGATAATTGGGACAATTCCTGCGAACTTTTCCAGGAAGGAGTACGATAGGAAACTACGGAGATGTTGTCCTTATCCAATGCGGAAATTATTTTATGCAGCTCGGGATTTTTTTTCAGAAGCAATTCGGAAAAATTATTTATAATGCTTGCTTTTAAATCAAAAATTTTTTTAAATAAAAAGGATTCTTCGCCTTGCATATAAGCATTATATTTATCGTATAAAAAGGAACTTGACCTTATTTCGATGCCGCACTTTGCTTTCGGCACCAGCAAATCCAATTCTTCTTGCGATAAACGGCAAATATTATATGTATCGTAAGGGAAATCTTTTTTATTGAAAATCAATACGTCGGGACGCTTGCCTATCGCGTCGAGCTCGTTCTGATAGTTTCGGTAAAATTCGGCAAAGCCTGTTTCGCCGGCTATTATATCGTCGTCCCGCCCGTATTTTACGGCAATATAATTTTTCGAAAAATCGTTAATGCCCTTAATAAAAGTTTTTTCCGCCCAATCGCCTTGTTCTTTGTTGGTTAAAAATTCGGAAGAAACCTGCGTAGGCACGCCGTATTTTTCCCTTTCGACATTCAAATCCAATAATTCTCTGTTGACGTTTTTAATGACGCTTTCGATTTTTTCTATGTATTCCATACTTAAACCTCGCAGGCTAAATTATTATAACATAAAAAAGCAGGTTATGTAAAAATTTTTTTAAAATTGACGGATATTTGCAACTTAAAAATCATTTGCTGCGATTTTCGTGTTATAATATCCTGCGGTAAAAGTTATAATACTTTGTGAGGTAACTGAATTGAATTATTATTCCGATAAAACCGAAGAAGTTTTATCCGCGCTGGAAACGTCGGGGAGCGGGCTTTCCGAAGAACAGGCGGCGGAACGGCTTTTAAAATACGGCAAGAACGCCATACAAGGCAAAAAGCGCAGACCGCTTATAGTGCGGTTTTTCGCGCAATTTGCGGACGCCATGATTTTGGTGCTGCTTGCCGCTGCGGGCGTTTCGGCGGGTTTTGCCATTTACGGCGCAATAGCTCACGGAGAGCCGCTGACGGAGCTGATTGACAGCGTGATAATTCTCGTTATCGTAATAATTAATGCAGTAATCGGCTGCGTGCAGGAGAGCAAAGCCGAAAACGCGCTTGACGCCCTGCGGGAGAAAAACAAGCCCTTTGTAAAGGTAATACGCGGCGGAGAGCTTAAATCGGTTCCCGCCGAAAATCTTACCGTGGGGGACGTGGTTGCGTTGGAAGCGGGCGACGTTGTTCCCGCCGATATGCGGCTTATTTCAACCGCTTCGCTTAAAATAGAGGAAGCGGCGCTGACGGGCGAATCCGTTCCGTCCGAAAAACACGCCGAAGCGGCGGTTGAGGAAGGCGCGGCGCTCGGCGACAGACAGAATATGGCATATATGGGCGGCACCGTCGCTTACGGCCGCGGAAAGGGTGCGGTTATCGCCGTGGGCATGGCTACGGAAATGGGAAAAATCGCATACATGTTGCAAAATTCGAAGGAACAGCCCTCGCCCCTGAACAGGCAGCTTGCGCGCACCGCCAAAGTTCTTTCGTTTATTGTACTTGCGGTCGCGGCGGTGATTTTCGCCGTTTCTATGTTCCGCGACGCCTCGCAATGGAGCGAAGCGTTTATGACAAGCGTTGCGATAGCCGTGGCGGCGATACCCGAGGGACTGCCCGCCGTGGTGACGATTGTCCTCGCCCTGGGCGTGCAAAGAATGTCCCGCCGCAACGCAATAGTCAAAAATCTGTCCTCTGTGGAAACGCTCGGCTGCTGCGAGGTGATATGTTCAGACAAAACGGGCACTCTCACCCTGAATAAAATGACGGTCAAGGACAGCTATTCGCCCTCAGGCGACGTGCGGATTTTAAAGGACATACTGTGTCTTTGCAACGATACCGCGGTCACTGCGGCGGGGCTTGCGGGCGACCCTACCGAAACAGCCCTTGTCGCATGGTCGTTCGGCGAAAAGGGCGAAGGTTACGCGGAGTTTTCGGAAAAAAACAAGCGTATAGGCGAATTGCCTTTCGACAGCGTAAGAAAGCTTATGACCACCGTAAACGAAAGGGCGGACGGCGTATATTCATATACGAAAGGCGCGCCCGATATGCTTATAGCGCGGTGTTCGAAAATTTTGACGGCGGACGGCGTGCGTGAAATCACCGAAAAGGATATAGAGGAAATTAACGGCGCAAACGCGGAAATGGCGGGTAAAGCCCTGCGCGTGCTTGCGGCGGCGTATGCCGAGGGGAATACGCTTAAAGAGCAAAATCTGATATTCGCGGGGCTTGCGGGAATGATAGACCCGCCCCGTCCCGAAGTAAAAGCGGCTGTCGAAAAGTGCCGCGCCGCAGGAATGAAGCCCCTTATGATTACGGGCGACCATCTTGAAACGGCGCGCGCGATAGCGGCGGAGCTGGGAATTTTAAAGGAAGGCGATTTGTGCGCAACGGGCGTGCAGCTTGATAAGATTTCCGACGAAGAGCTTTCACGCGATATTGAAAAGTATTCGGTATTCGCCCGCGTGAGTCCGGAAAACAAGATAAGGATAGTAAAGGCGTTTAAGGCGCGCGGCAAGGTCACGGCGATGACGGGCGACGGAGTAAACGACGCGCCGTCCATAAAGGAAGCGGACATAGGCATAGGTATGGGCATTACGGGCACGCAGGTTTCCAAGGAAGCTTCCGACATGGTGCTTGCGGACGACAACTTCGCCACAATCGTCGATGCGGTGGAAGAAGGGCGTAAGATATTTTCGAACATAACCAAAGCGATACAGTTTTTGCTTTCCGCAAACATAGCCGAAGTTTTATGCCTTTTTATAGCCACGGTAATCCTCGGAGAACAGTTTCTCACCCCGGTGATGATTTTATGGGTCAACCTTATAACCGATTCCTTCCCTGCGCTGTCCCTCGGCGCCGAGGAAGCGGAACACGACGTAATGAGCCTTCCGCCGCGCAAAAGCGGGCGTTCGCTGTTCGCGGGCGCAATGGGGCGGGATATACTTTTTCAGGGCGCTTTGCAGACGGCGCTTGTGCTTACCTCATATCTTTTGGGCGAGCACGTTCTGGATACGTCCGTCCACGCCGTCTCGATGACCATGGCGTTCGTAAGCCTGTGCTTTATCCAGCTTTTCCACTCATTTAACCTGCGTTCGCAGAAAAACAGCGTGCTCAATAAAAAAATCTTTTCCAATAAATATCTCGATTTGTCTCTGCTGCTCGGCGTAATTCTGACCGTAGCGGTAGTGGCTGTTCCCGCGTTTAACGGAATTTTCCGCACCGCGCCCCTCAATCTTTACGAATGGCTTACGGCTGTCGGCGTTGCGCTTGCCATAGTGCCGCTGGTGGAAACCGAAAAGCTGTTTGTAAAGCTTTTTACAAGGAAAAAGAAAAAATCCGTTGACGCTTAAATGCGATTCGGAAAAAATATCGCATACGTATTATTGATTTTTTACATGATATATTATATAATCTTAAAGTAACTATATATCTTTTGCGCAGTGGCGAAGTACGCTTTTTGCCCGGCGCGTTTTTTGTTAAACAATCGGTGATTGCCCGTGGGAATTTAATTTGAATTTTTTTACACGTTTGGTTGCCAAGCCCGATGAATTTGCAGGATGCCCGAAGAACAGCCTGTGTGACAAATTAAGAATTTACGTTAAAAAACCTTTACATTAAAGAGAAAAAATTATGCTTCGAATCAAAAACGTCACAAAAAATTATACGGTCGCCAAAGAATTGCAGGTGCGCGCTTTGGACAACTTTTCTTTGAACTTCCGCAAAAGCGAATTTGTGGCGGTGCTCGGACCGTCGGGCTGCGGCAAAACCACGTTTCTCAATATCATAGGCGGGCTGGACAACTTCGGGGACGGCGACGTGCTTGTCGGCGGGAGGAGCATAAAGAATTTCCGCGGGCGGGATATGGACGAATACCGCAACCGTTCCGTTGGTTTCGTTTTTCAGGGATATAACCTTGTGCCCAATCTCAATGTTTTGGGCAACGTTACTTTGGCCCTTTCCCTGCAAGGCGTTCCCAAAAGGGAAAGGGAGGAAAAAGCCCGTGCGGCGCTTAAAAAAGTAGGGCTGGAAGGACAAATGAAAAAGCATCCCAACCAGCTTTCGGGCGGACAGATGCAGAGGGTGGCCATTGCCCGAGCGATTGTCAACGACCCCGAAATAATTCTTGCCGACGAGCCGACGGGCGCTTTGGACAGCGAAACGGGAGAAGTCATAGCCGAACTTCTGAAAGAGCTTTCCAGAGACAGGCTTGTAATAATTGTCACCCATAACGGCGACCTTGCCCGCAGGTACGCCACGCGCATTGTAAATCTTTTGGACGGCAGGCTTGTAAGCGACACCGACCCCTACACGGACGGCGAAGCGGAGCGCGAAGAAGCGGTTCTTTCGGAAAGCGCCGCTGCGGGCCGTACTTCGCCCGCGGAGGAAGCGGGCGTGCCCTCTAAAAATAAAAGCAAGCTGAAAATGCCGCTGAAAATGGCGCTGGGTATATCTGTGAACAGTATGCTTTCCAAAAAATGGCGGGTATTCTGGACAAGTTTCGCGGGAAGCATAGGTATTTTCGGCATAGCCATAGTGCTTGCCATAAGCATAGGCATGGGCAACTACGTCAACGCCATGCAGACGGAAGCCGTGGGCGACAGCGCCATAAGGCTGGGAGAAACGGCTTACAGCCTGAACAGAATACTGAGCATTATGGAAGAAGAGGGCGGGAACAACAACACGCCCTATCCCGACATAGACGGAGTAATCCCCTACCAGCGCGAAAGTTTCTCCTCTAAAAGTACCCTTACGGACGAATTTATCGAGTACATCCGCAATGTAAACGGCGAATGGGTAAAATCCATAAATTATACTTACAGCGTGCAGATGCACGTTTTGGAAAAGAACGGGGATTCATACGAGCCGAGGGAAAGCTGGTCGGGCGTTGCGCGCCAGATGATTGAAGAGGACGAACTGATAGAGGATAACTACGACGTTCTGTATAAATCGGAAAGTTCGGAAACGGGCTATCCGAAGAAATTTAGTGAAGTTTCTCTGGTTGTGGATAAATTCAACCGTATCAGCCCTTCCACGCTTGTTGCGCTGGGAATTTCCTTTACCGGCAAAGACGGTTCGTACAGGCAAGTGCCTTTTACGGAGATAGCGGACAGGGAATATACTTTCGTTTTAAACGACGGCTGGTATATCCCCCGCGGGAACGGCACTTTCAGGACGGCTGCCGCGGCGGATTACGCAAATATCTCCCCCGTGAACACTTTTCAGGTGAAAATCGTCAGCATACTCCGCGTTAAAAACAACGATTCCACACTTTGGCTGGATTCGGGCATAGCGTATCTTCCCGAACTTTCGGGATTTCTTGTCCGGAACGCAAGGGAATCGGAAGTGGGCAGGGCGCAGCTTGCCTCCAAGGACAGAAACGTGCTTACGGGCGAAGAATTTAAACCCTCCGTCCCCGGTTCGGAGGAGAACGAACGGTTGCAGAAGGATTCTCTGTACGTAAACGCGCTTAAAGCCGTAGGCGCTTTCACCGTGCCTACCAGCGTGCAGATATATCCCACCGATCTCGCGGCAAAACGGAGTATCGCCGCATATATCGACGCGTGGAACGACGTCCACCCCGACGGCACCGTGGATTACCTCGACCTGACGAATCTTGCGCTTACTACCCTTTCTAACTTCATAGACGTGGTAACGTATATCCTCGTCGCGTTTTCGGCTGTCGCGCTGATAGTGTCGTCCGTTATGATAAGCGTAACGACATATACTTCTGTGGTGGAACGCACCAAGGAAATAGGTATTCTCAGAAGCCTCGGCGCGCGAAAAATTGATATATCCGGAATATTCAACGGCGAATCCGCTATTGTGGGAGGACTTGCCGGATTTATGGGCGTGGCTTTCGCGCTTATCGCGGGCGTGGTGATAAACGCGCTTCTCCGTTCAGTGTTGGGCGTAAGCGGGCTAGTCGCGTTTAATTGGCAGATAATTGTCGGGATGTTCTTCTTGTCGGTAGCGCTCACTTTGCTCGCGGGGCTTGTACCCGCCGTGATAGCCGCCAACAAAAACCCTGTATCCTGCCTGCGTTCCGAATAAGAGGTTTAAAATATTTTTACCGTTAAAGACGCCCGAAAGGGCGTTTTCGCTTTATATTTTTTGCGAAAGTCCGTAAAAATTCTTTACAAATCAGATAAATTCTGTTAAAATGACAGGGCTGTAAAAAATTCACACTCGCGGGGCGGGCACTCCGTGGCGGTAAATTCTTTTCAATGCCGCATATAAGTGCCGCAAAAGCCGCGCCCGCGGGGAGGTTAAACGGAGGAATTAAAATGGCAGTAATCACAATGAAACAACTGCTCGAAGCGGGCGTACACTTCGGGCACCAGACGAGAAAATGGAATCCCAAAATGGACAAATACATCTATGCGTCCAGAAACGACATTCACATTATCGACTTGCAGCTTACGGTTGACCTTATCGAGGAAGCTTATAAGTTCGTGTGCGAATCGGTCAAGGAAGGCAAAACCGTTCTTTTCGTCGGCACGAAGAAGCAGGCGCAGGACGCCATAAAGGAAGAGGCTGAGCGCTGCGGCATGTACTATGTAAATTCCCGCTGGCTGGGCGGCACTTTGACCAACTTCAAGACCATTCGTTCGCGCATAGACAGAATGGTTAAAATCGAAAAAATGGAAGCAAACGGCGAATTCGACCTTCTTCCCAAAAAGGAAGTCGCAAAGCTCAAAGACGAATTCGAAAAGCTTCAAACCAACCTCGGCGGAATCAGGGAAATGAACAAGCTGCCCGGCGTTATGTTCGTGGTTGACCCCCATAACGAGGACATTGCGGTAGCCGAAGCGCGTAAACTGAATATACCCATCGTCGCAATCACGGATACGAACTGCGACCCCGACCTCATAGACTACGTGATTCCCGGCAACGACGACGCTATTCGCGCCGTAAAGCTTATTTCGTCGGTAATCGCAAACGCCGTAATCGAAGCTAACCAAGGCGAAACTCCCGTCCTTCCCGTCGAGGAAGACGACTGCGAGCCCGTTTCCATAGAGGAAGTAGTTGCCGCGGATGAAATCCCCGCCGACAACGAGGACTGAAAAAAAGAAAAAATTCAGCAGAATAAGGAGATATAATTATGTCATTCACGGCAAAGGACGTAGCAGCCCTGCGCGATAAGAGCGGCGCGGGTATGCTCGATTGCAAAAAGGCGCTTACCGACGCCGACGGCGATATGGAAAAAGCTGCCGAGCTCCTTCGCGAGCGCGGAATAGCAAAAGCTGTAAAGAAAGAAGGCAGAATAGCTGCGGAAGGCGTAGTGGGCGCATTCGTATGCGAAAAATGTAATACGGGCGTTCTTCTTGAAATCAACTGCGAGAGCGACTTCGTTTCCCGCGGAGAAAAATTCCACGGCATAGTTGACGAAGTGGCAAAAGTAATAGCAAAGAACAAGCCCGCCGATATCGAGGCTTTGAACGCCTGCACGCTGGACGGCGTGACCGTAAAGGATTATATTGTAAACCAAACCGCGGTCATAGGCGAAAAAATTTCCATACGCCGTTTCGTTATTTACGAAAATGCCGGCAAAATCGAAACTTATATCCATATGGGCGGCAAGGTAGGCGTTATGGTTGACGCCGCCGACTTCACCGCGGGCGCTGAGGAAACTTTACACGACGTAGCCCTTCAAATCGCCGCGTCCAGACCCCTTTATATCACCCGCGAGGAAGTTCCCGCGGAAGTGCTTGCAAAGGAAAAGGAAATCATGCTCGTCCAGATGCAGAACGACCCCAAGAACGCCAATAAGCCCCAGAACATTCTCGAAAAGATAGTGGAAGGCAAGCTGGGCAAGTTCTATGAGGAAAACTGCCTTATGGAGCAGCCTTTCGTAAAGGACGATTCGATGAAAGTCGGGCAGGTTATCGGCAAGAAGTTTAAAGTTGCGCGCTTCGTCCGTTTCGAAATGGGCGAGGGGCTGGAAAAGAAGAACGAGAATTTGCAGGACGAAGTCGCAAAGCAAATCGAGTCCATGAAAAAGTAAGTAAAAACAAAAAAACGGCGAAGCTATGGCTTCGCCGTTTTTTTATGCCGCCGCGCGGCAAAATTTTTTAAAGATTTTTCAAAAAATGTCCAAATCGAAAAGATAATCCGCCGAAATGTCCAACATTTTGCAAAGCGTGATTATCTGCAAATAGTTTAATTCAAAAATCCCGTTTTCAAAGCGGCTGTACTGTTGCTGGGTCATCAGCATTTTTTTAGCGACTTGCGTTTGGGTGTACCCTGCGGCACGCCTTGCCTCTTTTAACCGTTCGCCCACTTGTTTTTTTATATCCATATTTTAATTTTGTGCACTTTACATCACTTTAATGCTTGACATACATCATAAAATGATGTAAAATATGTTTATAAAAATCGAGGATATACAGATGAAAACTAAAAATGTTTTAATGCAAATATTTGTTTTAACTCCACTTACTTTATTGCATTCAGTTATAGGCATGGAGATATTATTATTTATTTTATCTTTTGCGGGTATAGAAATAGGAGGCTGGGAGTCGGGAATTTTCGTTTTGGATAGTTATGGTTCGCCATCTGAAAATTTTTTTGTTTACCCACTCATTGCTATTGCGATTTTTGTTGGAATCAGCAAATTAATAATAGAGTTAAAAGGTCATGAAACGCAATATAGCTATTGGGACAGCGAATTTGAATTTGAGGGTGAATATGACGAGGCAAGTCATAAAATAAAAAACTTTAAACAAGTAAAAGGGGGCTGGTCAATGGCGACAAGGTGGGGAATTGTACTTATGGTTATGATAATCAGTCCTGCTACATTTTTATTGCAATTAATATCATTGATTTTTATGATAATTAGTTTTTTTAGCAAACACATCTTATCATTTTATGGCGCAGTTCCTTATGAATGTTGTAGATTGCCCAAGATGCAAAAAATAATACATTTTTTGTTTGGTTTTGTTATAGTAACAAAGAAACAAAGATCAATAATATTGAAGAAGAAAAATTAAAATAAAATCAATATTTTATTATTTTTGAAAACAAGGAGAAAATAATGTTCGGGAAAATCAATCTAAAAAAAGCGCATAAAACCATTAAAAAAGTGTTCGAAAGAGTAGGTTTGAGATGTGAAATCGAGACCGAAGCCAAGCACGTCATTGGCTCGGTTGACGACGTCACGATAGATAGAGAAAATTGTTCCGTGTTTATGATTATAGTTTATAGGGATGGGAGTTGTTTCATCAGCGCATGCTATGGGCATATGGAAAAAACCGAAATAAATCTTTTGGCGTTGTAGAATTTCAATTCTAAATCTTTGGGTTGGCGCGCATATATAAACAATGAAGGGAATTTGAATTTCGACCTTGATTGTTTCAATGTAAATCCGTCAAAACTTAAACGTTTCCTGCGGTCGAATTTTGACGGGTTCATTGACGGAGATACAGAGAAGTATTATCATCAATTGTGTCAAGCTTGCACAAAATAAAGGCTATGATAAAATTTAATTAAATGATTAGAGCGGCGCGGGCATAGATTGCCCGCGCCGCAGATTTTAAGGAGAGTACTTTTTTTTCCTAAATAAAGGAAAATCATTGAAATTTACGGCGGGATATGTTATAATGTATAAAGCGAACTTTAAGGAGATTCTATGACGCCTAAATACAAGAGAGTGCTTATCAAACTTTCGGGAGAGGCGCTTGCGGGCAAACAGGGTCACGGACTTGACGAAAGCGTTATTTCCGTCGTAGTCGAACAGATTAAAACCGTTCACGATTTGGGTGTGGAAGTTGCCCTTGTCATAGGCGGCGGAAATTTTTGGCGCGGCAGACAGGGCAAACAGATGGACCGCACCACCGCTGACCATATGGGTATGCTTGCGACGGTTATGAACTCGCTTGCTATGATGGACGCTTTGGAACAGCGCGGTATTCCCACCCGCGTGCAGACGGCGCTTATAATGACTTCCGTCGCCGAACCGTATATCCTTAGAAAAGCCATTCACCACTTTGAAAAGAAAAGGGTGGTTATAATGGCTTGCGGCACGGGCAATCCCTATTGCTCGACGGACACTGCGGCGGCGCAACGCGCCTGTGAAATTCAGGCGGACGTACTTATGATGGCAAAAAACATAGACGGAATTTACGACAGCGACCCCAAGCTTAATCCCGCCGCCAAAAAGTACGACCATATAAATTATCTCGACGTAATCAAAAACGGCATAAAGGCGATGGATTCTACCGCCGCGACGATGTGTATGGAAAACAACATCCCCGTCATAGCCTTCGGCTTGGAGGAAAAAAATTCCATTGTCCGCGTGGTTTGCGGCGAGCAGTTGGGCACGATAATCGACAATAATTGAATACATATGCTGGTTTTACCGCTTTTTAAGCGGCAAAGAGTATAAAATTCATAAAAGGAGCGAATTAAAATGATAGAGCAGGTAGAGGAAATTTTGCTTACCCTCGACGACAAGCTTACTAAGACGTTGAACGTATTGAAAGACGATTTTGCAAGCATACGCGCGGGCCGCGCGAATCCGCACATTCTCGACAAGGTGACGGTTGACTATTACGGCGTTCCCACGCCCATTCCGCAGACTTCGAACATTTCCGTGCAGGAAGGGCGCTGCCTTGTCGTTTCGCCGTGGGACGCGTCCCTTCTGAAAAATATCGAAAAGGCGATACTTGTGGCGAATATAGGCATCACGCCGACAAACGACGGCAAGATGATAAGGCTCGTTTTCCCCCAGCTTACGGAGGAGAGAAGAAAAGAGCTTTCCAAACAGGTCAAAAAAATGGGCGAGGACGCAAAAGTCGCCCAGCGCAACGTCCGCCGCGACGCTATGGAAGCGCTTAAAAAATTAAAGAACGACAAGGTGATTTCCGAGGACGAATCGGCTTCCGCCGAAAAGGATATCGAAAAATACGTATCCGACGGCATTTCCAAAATAGACGAAGCCGTAGCCGCCAAGGATAAGGAGATAATGACCGTTTAATGGTTGAAAATCCCGTAATCCCCCGCCACGTAGGTCTTATTATGGACGGCAACGGGCGTTGGGCAAAAAAAAGGCATAAGCCCAGAAATTTCGGGCACAGCGCAGGCATGGACGCAATGATAAAGCTTGCGGCTCACGCCAAGGAGCTGGGCGTAAAATATCTTACGGTATATGCGCTTTCCACCGAAAATCTTAAAAACCGCCCGAAAGACGAACTTGACGGGCTGTTCGATTTGCTAAGAAAATATTTCTCCAAAAACATAAAAGAGTTGTACGCGAACGGCGCGGCGGTGAAGGTGATAGGCGATATTTCGCCCTTGCCCGGGGACGTTAAAACTCTGCTTTCCGACGGAGAAAAAAATTCCCCGCAGAACGCGGAGTTCACGCTTACGTTCGCCATAAACTACGGCGCGCGCGGTGAAATCGTGCGCGCGGCCGAAAGGCTTGCTGCGGAAAGGCTCGCGAGCGCCGAAATTACCGAACAGAGGTTTTCGGAAAGCCTTGATACAGCCGGACTGCCCGACCCCGACCTTATAATTCGCACGGGCGGCGAAATAAGGCTTTCCAACTTTTTGTTGTGGCAGGCGGCCTACGCCGAGTTATATTTTTCGCCCGTGCTTTTCCCCGATTTCGGCTGCGACGAATTAGATAAAGCGCTTGCGGATTTTTCAAAGCGGAACCGCAGGTTCGGCGGGGTTTGAATTTAATTTAAAACTAATTTAGCGCATACGTAGGCTGTTTTGCTTGCGTTGCGCAAACGGAGTAAACAAAATGGAAGAAGTAACAAAGTCCTCGGAAGGGGGCAAAAATCTGAAACTGCGCGTTATAACCGCCGTATGCTATGTGGCGTGTTGGGTTGCGCTGTGCACGATGAAATGGATGTTGCCGAACAATTACGGGGCGCTCGGTTTCGACGCCGTGTTCTGCGCTATATCCATACTCGGAAGTTTGGAATTTCTTAACGCGATAGGCGGCACAACGCAGGCTCAGCGCATAATCACCGTGGCGTTCGCCGCCATAGTCGTGCCGTTGCATGTCGCGGTACAGCTTACTATGCAGTCGGGTTTGTTTGCGGTTGTGTGCGCGTTCACCGTTTACGTAATGTTCCTTATGGCTTGCTCGGTGTTCGACCCTCACCGGTCAACCGTGACGGGAACTATAAAATGCGTGTTCTGTATGCTTTATTGCGGCGTGCTTTCGTCGATAATGTCCGCCATAAACCACCTTTCGCAGAATTCTATGGCGGCTATACTTATGCTTTTCCTTGCAACCGTATTTACGGACGCGGGCGCATGGTTGATAGGCACGGCGCTTAAAAGATTTATACCTCTGCGCCTATCCCCCAAGCTTTCGCCGAACAAGACGGTAGTAGGCGCGGTCGGCGGGCTTATCTGCGGTATTCTCGGCGGAATTGTCGCATACGTCCTCATTTATTATCTGGGAGGATTGAACGGCGCAATCCAGTTTGTGGGATACAATAACGTTTATTTGACGTTTACAAGCAGTTCCATAACTCCCATCGCGGCGTTTATTCTCGTGGCGTTGGCAACTTCGGTTTTCGCGCAGATAGGCGACCTTTTCGAAAGCGCCATAAAACGCGAATGTGGGCTTAAAGATATGGGCAAACTTCTTCCGGGGCACGGCGGTATTCTCGACAGGTTCGACAGTATGCTGTATTGCTCCGTGGTAGTTCTTCTCGCCTTCGGCACAATAATAGTTTAAGCGGCGTCCGCGGGTAATTTCTCCGGACTATCGTACGCCCCGCGCAGACCGTGGGGCTTTTGTCATTAAAATAATACTTTACGGGTATAATATAAAATGAAAAATATTGCGCTTATCGGCAGTACGGGCTCGATAGGACGGCAGGTACTGAACGCGGCGAGAAGCCGCCCCGACCTCTTTAAAATCGTCGGTCTTGTGGCGAACGTTCCGTCGGAGGAATACGAACGGCAGAAAGCCGAATTCAAGCCGGCTTATTCGGCACTCGCCTCCGTTGACGGAGAGGGGGCGGCGGAAGTTGCCGAGCTCGGCTGTGCCGACGTGATATTCAACGCCGCCGCCGGTTTCGCCGGTCTGGAATACAGCTTGCGCGCGGTCAAGGCGGGCAAAACTTTGGCGCTTGCAAACAAGGAGACGTTGGTTTGCGGCGGCGAAATTATTATGCCCGAAGCCGAAGCGCGCGGGGTGGAAATAATTCCCGTTGACAGCGAACATTCGGCGATTTGGCAGTGCCTCGGTTTCAAAAGGCGCGCCGAGGTAAGGCGGCTTATAATTACGGCAAGCGGCGGACCGTTCAGGGGCTTTACGAAGGAACAGCTTAATAACGTCACGCCTGAGCAGGCGTTGAACCACCCTACCTGGAAGATGGGCAAAAAAATCACAATAGACAGCGCCACGCTCGTCAATAAGGGATATGAAGTGATAGAGGCGCATATGCTGTACGGCACGCCCTATTCGTGCATACAGGCTGTTATCCAGCCGCAGAGCATGGTCCATTCCATGGTGGAGTTCGCGGACGGCGCAATTCTCGCGCAGCTTAGTTATCCCTCTATGGAGCTGCCAATACGGCTTGCGCTGACCTATCCCGAAAGAATTCCGTCCGCTGTCCCGCCGACAGACTTTTCAAAGCCTTTTTCGCTGGATTTCGAGCCGTTGGACGGCAAGAATTTTCCGCTTTACGCCCTTGCGCTGGAATGCGGTGAGGAAGGTGGGACGAAGCCATGCGTTTTAAACGCGGCGGACGAGGCGGCTGTCGGGGCGTTTCTTGCAAGACGTATCGCGTTTACCGACATTTTCACAGTCGTAGAACGCGTGGTGAACGCGTTTGGAAGACAGCCCGCCGAATCGTTCGGGCAGCTTAAAGAGATTGACGCGCTTGCGCGTAAAAAAGCGGAAGCGGAGATTTCTTGTATAGCCGAGTTAAAGTAAAAATCGGAGTTAATCCATTTTAAAGGAAATATAATTGAGTACTTTTTCTTCCGTAATGTACACGATAGGCACGGTATTGCTTGCGATACTTATATTGCTGATTATGATAACCGTGCACGAATTCGGGCATTACGCAGCCGGCAAGGCGTTAAAATTCAAGATAAACGAATTTGCCATAGGCTTCGGTCCGAAGCTGTTTAAGCGTACGTCCAAAAAAACGGGCGAAGTGTTTTCCGTGCGCGCGCTGCCCCTCGGCGGGTTTTGCGCGTTCGAGGGCGAGGACGGCGAAAGCGAGGGCGTAAGCGAAAACGCGTTTACCAAAAAAGCGCCGTGGAAGCGTATAATCGTGCTTGTCGCAGGCCCTTTGATGAATTACCTGTTGGCGCTTCTGCTGATTATAATTTCAATGTTTGCCTACGGGCAGATGATGTATAAAGTCGGTTCCGTCGCGCCCCCGCCCGATGACGGGGTCGTCGCCGAACAGTACGCGGAATATTCTTTCCGCGAGGACGACGTGATTTTAAAACTCGAAGGGAAAAACATTTTCCTTTCAACCGATTTGATATCGGCGGTTAAAGGTAAAAAACAGGGCGAAATCGTCACGGTAACGGTTTTGAGAGAGAACGAAGTGCAGGATATCGAAATTATGCTGCACCGCGACTGCGACTTCCAGAGCATGACCGAAACAAGCAAACTGTGGTACGCGCTGGGCGTGGGCACTTACGACGTGACTTCGGGCGAAGGAGAGGAACAGACCGTAACGCGGTATTTCGATTTAAGCGCGGTAAGTTACCGCTTCGGATTTTTCACTACGTTGGGGCACGCGTTTCAATACAGTTTCCGAATAGCGGGCTCGATATTCAAAATTTTGGGCGAACTTCTGACGGGGCACATAGGTTTAAGTGCCATGGGCGGACCTGTAACTACGATAAAACTTACAAGCCAGGTTGCCGCGCAGAACTTTCAAAGTTTCCTTGAAATTGCGGCGTATATAGGCGTGAATTTGGGAGTTTTCAATCTTTTGCCAATACCCGCGCTGGACGGCAGCAAGGTGGTTTTCTGTCTTATCGAGTGGATATTCCGAAAACCAGTGCCGCGCAAGATAGAGGCAGTAATCCACGCCGTGGGTTTCTTCCTGATTCTTGGTTTTGCGATTTTGGTGGATATCCTGCAATTCGTTTAGCGATTTTTAATCTTTTTAGCTGGCTATTATGTCGCGGTTATTATAGAACATAATTATTACCCGCTGCGTTTAACGCAGCGGGTCTTTTCCGCTTTTGGTTAGAATTAGCAAAATAGGGTCGAATCAGCAATGGAAATTCAGTTGCCTTGAATATTTAGAAAAAATGTATAATATTTTGTTTTTGAAGAAGATTTTAAATAGAATGTTTAGAAAATTATAAAATTTTGGATTATCACTTGCGCAGTTATAAAATATGTGATATGATTTCTATATAAGGTGTATGCTCATTAAGTATGTTACAGAACGAGTCTGCACAAGCATACCTTTGTAGTATTATTTGATAAAGGAGAAAGAAATGAAAGTTTTTCACAGAAAGTTATTGATTTTGCTTTTAGGCGTAATCAGCGTAGTGTGTTTTGCGTTTGGATTGGCGGCTTGCAACCCCGGCGATTCGGGTGGTGGAAATGATAAAAAACTTGTAGCACCGGTAGTATCACTGACTCATGACGTAATCAGTTGGGAAGAGGTGGAAAATGCGGATAGTTATGAAATTTTCGAAGATGGCATAAGCGTTTCAAATCAAACGGAGTTGACTTACCGGATACCCGAAAAGGAAATGGGCGAATATGTATATACCGTTAAGGCAAAATGCGATAAAGAAACTTATTTTGACAGCGATTTTTCAGAGGGAGTTACTTTTAATGTAGTGCGCCTTGCAAAGCCTGCATTAAGTTTAGAAGGTAAAGTTATTAGCTGGGGCGAGGTTGAAAATGCCGATAGTTATGAAATATATCAAAACGAAGTATGCGTTAACGCGACTCAGTTAAAGAAATACGATATAACCGAAAGTTATCCCGGTCTATATAATTATTATGTAAGGGCAGTCAGTGAAAATCATGCATTTGCAAAAAGCGAACCTTCGGAAATTAAAAAATATTCGGTGCCTTTGGTTGCTTCTATAAGCATACAAGCGGAAGAGGATTTTTCTGCAGAAAAGGTTTCAATAAATTTATCTGGCGAAAATATTCAGCCTATGGTTGAAATTTCAACAAAAGAAAATGAAATGTTCTCTTTGGTAGAATTCACCATAGCTTTGGATACGGGTGATTACGGAACCTATATTGCAAAGGCAGTTGAGTTACCCGAAGGCTATACTTCAACATGGGCACGCGTAACAAGTGATAATAATTTGGGCGAAATAACAATTTTGAAAACAGATAAGTATGATGAGATTCAACTGGGCAATAGCACTATTACGGCCGGTACTTTTGATGATAAAACGCAAAAAGTTTTTATTGCCCCGGAATCAGCCAAATATTCTGTTAGAGTCGATGAAAAGGATGACCTTTCGATTTATATTGGTGATAATTTACTTGCAAGCGTTACCGACGGGTTAGAGGTAGGCATAATTGAGGCGGGCGAAGGCGAAACAATTTTGCTTAGTTTTTGTTCGGAGGAAGGCGGAGAATACTCTATTGAGCTAGTTAAGGGGGAGTTGCCGCAATATCTACGAATCGGTAGATTTTATACTAACCCTCAAGGCGACCCTGTATTTGAAAATTATAATTATATTTCAGGCTCTTGTACACGCTATATTAAAGTATCAGATATAGATGCGGGCGCGCAATATAAAATAATGTTCTTTACCGCCACTTTGGGAAATGGTAGCGTTAAGTTTACAATCGGAGATGAAAAATTTGAATTTTTTAGTGGAGTATCGGATCTTGTTTTGCCTTTATCAACTGCGAAAGAAATTGATGATAACGGGGTGAAGGTTAATGCAATAAAGATTGATATTGAGGTAAAGGGTGCTGCAACTGTTTCCTGTTGCATTTATGATTCCGCAGGGAATGGTTAAGGTGAGGATTAATAGTATAGGTATTTCATAATTAGTTTTGCATAAACTGTATAAACAAACACTTACGTGGAATTAAGAGTGTTTCAAAGTTTAGATAAAAGAATGGGTTCGGATAGTATCGGACTCATTTCTTTGTTTTGCAGGAGTTTCATTTATTTTGTATTAAATCAACTGATATAAGACGACCCAATAGACGTAGGCCGAAGCCGCAAAATAGTAGGAAGGTAAAAAATTCCTAATCGGCATTAATTTTACAGGCTAATTAAAGGATAAACTTCCAAAAATTTAACACTGGATTTTGATTTTTTATGCCGAAAAAACATTGTGTTTTATAATTTTGTCTGTTATAATATATTAGCATTAAAATATTATTAAATCAGGAGTAATTATGTCAGAGATTATTTTTGAGGGCACGCCCCAGCAGGCCGAAGCCTTGAAAAAATGCATTGACGGACACCGCGGAGAGAAGGGCGCGCTTATGCCCGTTTTGCAGGAAGCCCAGGCTATCTACGGCTACCTCCCCGTCGAGGTGCAGACGCAAATCGCCGAAGGGCTCGACCTGCCTCTCGCCGAAGTGTTCGGAGTTGCGACCTTCTATTCGCAATTTTCGTTGAAACCCAAGGGCAAACACAAAATCAGCGTTTGCCTCGGCACAGCTTGCTACGTTAAGGGCTCGGATAAAATTCTCGAAGC
>CANRAI010000003.1 GCA_947628555.1 uncultured Clostridia bacterium
TAAGCCTTTCAAGCCCTAATCCTAACCCGCCGTGGGGAGGTGCGCCGTATTTATGAAGCATAAGATATGTTTCAAACTGGGCGGGGTCCATTCCGAGTTTCTTCATTTTCTCGACTTGCATATTGTAGTCGTGGATACGCTGTCCGCCGCTCGTAATTTCAATGCCGCGGAAAAGCAGGTCGAATGAAAGGGTGACTTCAGGGTCTTCGGGGTCGTCCATAGTATAGAAAGGACGTTTTTTGGAAAGGTAGTGGGTGACGAAAAGAAAATCGGAATTGAACTGTTGCTTCGCCCACTTGCCGAGGAACATTTCTTCCTCGGGTTCGAAGTCCTTCATATCCGTAATATTTTTAAGTTTTTTAACGCAAAGCGCTTTTGCGTCCTTGAATTTAATGCAGGGGATTGTAGTTATTTGGGGAATATCGGCTTTTAAAAGTTCGACTTCGGGCGCGTATTCCTTTTTAAGAAGTTCCATAATGTACTTCAAAGCGCCCGTTTCCATGTTCATGATATCGGTGAAGCTGTCGATATAGCCCATTTCGAAATCCATTGAAATGTATTCGTTCAAATGGCGGCTTGTGTCGTGGTGTTCCGCGCGGAATACGGGAGCTATTTCAAATACTCGTTCATAAACGGGCACAAGCGCCTGTTTGTAAAGCTGGGGACTCTGCGCAAGGAAAACCGTCTTGCCGAAGTAATCCAGCTTAAACACGTTTGTTCCGCCCTCCGCGCCGGCAAAGTTGATTTTGGGCGAATGAATTTCGGTAAATCCCTGACTTTGCAGATATTCCCTGAATCCCCTCTGTATGCCTTCCTGTAGTTTAAAAACGGCGCGCTCTTTGGGGTTTCTCAAGGTGACGGGACGATAGTCGAGGTCAACCGATAAATCGCAGACTACTTCTTTTTTTGAAATAACTACGGGAGGAATATCTGCGGGAATAGAAAGAATATCTATATTATGGATCTGCAGTTCATATCTCTCGCTCCCGTCGCGGGTTTCGCTTTTAACTACCTTTCCTAAAATTCTTGCCGCAGCTTGCTCTACTACATTCTCCGCAAGGCGGTAGTCGGAAAATTCGGGGGAATATACGCACTGAATTACCTCGCGCGCTGTGCGTATAAGAATAAAGGCAAAATCCGACATAAGCCTTATGTTATGGATAGCGCCTTTGATTGTTACTTCTTCGCCTATGTGATTTTTAAATTCCGAATAGGGAGTGGTTGAGCTGGGAATTATTCCCGTAATTTCGTCCATATTGTCGCCTCGTTAAGCTTTTTTATAATTTTACGGCAAACTTACCTAAAAATCAAGTAAATTAAAAAGCACATTAAAATAATTTTACGTTTATGTCTTAAATTACCATTGCACTTTCGTATTTAACGTGGTAAAATAATATTGTAAACGACGTCGGGGGAGTGGTAATACTTCTTCGGCGCAAAATACGGTCTGCGGTGTTCGTGGTATGGAGAAATCGTAATCCACAATAAGTAATAGGGAGCGGCTGTTCGCGGAAATAGGCAAGGTCTGGTTTCGGAAAGTCCGATGTTCCGTTTCGACGCACCCACCTGCGAGAAGCGGGTTAAAACTTTTTCATATCACGGCACAGGCGGATTTTGATTGTTTCGCAACCCGAACCAATCAAAATCCGCTTTTTATTTTAAGGGAACGGCAAAACCTTTGCCATTCTTTTTTTTGTGTGCTATAATACCCTATGATTACGAAAAGGAGCAGGATTATGAATTACAGAGAAGAATCCCTTAAAAAACATGCCGTATGGCAGGGAAAAATAGAAACTAAGGTGCGCGTTCCCGTCGGTTCGCGGGAGGAGCTTTCGCTTGCTTATACGCCGGGCGTCGCAGAACCCTGCCTTGCGATTCGCGACGATATCGAAAAATCCTTTACCCTGACCCGCCGCTGGAATACCGTGCCCGTAATAACGGACGGCACCGCGGTGCTCGGGCTTGGCGATATCGGCCCTGAGGCGGGCATGCCCGTTATGGAGGGCAAGTGCGCGCTTTTCAAAGCTTTCGGCGACGTTGACGCCTTTCCTCTCTGTATCCGTTCCAAAGATACCGAAGAAATTATAAAGACCATAAAGCTGCTTGCGGGCTCGTTTGGCGGAATCAACCTCGAAGATATCTCCGCGCCCCGCTGCTTTGAAATCGAGCAGCGCCTTAAAGCCGAGCTGGATATTCCCGTTTTTCACGACGACCAGCACGGCACGGCGATAGTTATGGCGGCAGCCCTTCTGAACTCTTTGAGGATAGTCAAAAAGAACCTCGGGGACTTGAAAATCGTTATAAACGGCGCGGGCGCGGCGGGTATTTCGATTGCAAAATTCCTTTTGGGTATGGGCGTCAGAGATATTACGCTTTGCGATAAATTCGGAATTATATGCGAGGGCGATGAAAAAGCCAATCCCGCCCAACAGGAAATGGCAAAGATTACCAACCGCCGTATGCTGCGCGGGAAGCTTGCAGACGCAATGAAGGGGGCTGACGTGTTTATAGGCGTTTCCGCCGCAAATTGCGTAAGCCGCGAAATGGTTGGCTCTATGGCGAAAGACGCCATCGTATTCACCTGCGCCAATCCCGTGCCCGAAATTCCCCGCGAAGAAGCGCTTGCCGCAGGCGCGAAGATTGTGGGAACAGGCTCTTCCGAACATCCCAACCAGATTAACAACGTCCTCGTTTTCCCCGGACTTTTCCGCGGAGCGCTGGACGTGCGCGCGACAACGGTAAACCGCGAGATGATGATAGCCGCGGCGCAGGGCATAGCTTCCTGCGTGACGGACGAACAGCTTTCCGCAGATTACATACTTCCTTACGCATACGACAAGTCCGCTCACAAGAAAGTTGCGCAGGCGGTCGCCGAAGCTGCGCGCAGAACGGGCGTCGCAAAACTTTGAAGAACGAAGAACATTGAATTTGCTATGAAATTTTAACAGCCGGAAGTTGAATTTTAATTTACCGAAAGTATTTAAACGTATATTATATTCCCAAAAGGAGAAAAAAATGAGTAAGGCAGACGATATCTTTATATCCAACATGCGCGAGATTCTGGAAAACGGCGTATGGGATACGGACAGGGAAGTCCGTCCGCGCTGGGCGGACGGCACGCCCGCGCATACCGTTAAAAAATTCGGCATTGTTAACCGCTATGATTTAAGAGAGGAATTTCCGCTTCTTACTATCCGCCGAACGGCGTTCAGGTCCTGCGTGGATGAAATACTGTGGATATGGCAGAAAAAAAGCAACAACGTCCGCGATTTACATTCGAGAATTTGGGACCAATGGACGGACGAAAACGGCAGTATAGGCAAGGCGTACGGCTACCAGCTCGGCGTAAAGCATACGTACAAGGAAGGGGAATTTGACCAGGTTGACCGCGTGCTGTACGATTTAAAGCATAACCCCGCAAGCCGCAGGATAATGACGAATATATACACTTTTGCGGACTTGCACGAGATGAACTTGTATCCCTGCGCTTATTCCATGACGTTTAACGTTTCTGGTAAAACCCTGAACGCTATTTTAAACCAGCGCTCTGCGGATATGCTTACGGCAAATAATTGGAATGTGGCGCAGTACGCGGCGCTTCTTATGATGATTGCGCAGGTTTCCGGGCTGGAAGCGGGGGAGCTTGTGCACGTAATAGCCGACGCGCACGTCTATGACCGACATATAGATATGGTTAAAGAAATTATCGGTATGCCGCGCTATCCCGCGCCGAGGGTGGAGTTGGATAAAAGTATAACGGATTTTTACGGATTTACGGTTGACAGCTTCAAAGTCGTCGATTACAAATGTAACCAAAAGAAATATGAAATACCCGTCGCGGAGTGATTTATGAAAGCAATTTTACATGCCGATAAAGAGTGGGGTATAGGCAAAAACAACGGGCTTATGTTTAAAATTCCCGCCGATATGAAATTTTTCAAGGAGACTACTACTGGGAACGTAGTGGTTATGGGTTCCAATACGCTTAAATCGTTCCCCGGCGGAAAACCTTTGAAAGACAGGCTGAATATCGTGCTTTGGCCGGACGGCGACGACAGGGAGGATTGCCTTATCGTGCGTTCGCTGGAAGAGCTGTTTGCGGAAATAGGAAAATACGACCCCGAAAGGGTTTTCGTTGTGGGCGGCAGGATGATGTATAAAACACTTCTACCGTACTGCACCGAGGTCCTTTTGACAAAGGTTGACGCCGTCGGCGGGGCGGACGCTTATTTTGAAAATCTCGACGAGAACGAAAATTTTTATCTTTTCAGCGAAAGCAAGCCCGAAGTTACAAACGGATATACAATCAGATTCTGCGTTTATAAGAATAAAAATCCGCTGAAATATTGATATGTATCGGCTTTAACGTTAAAAATGAAAATCCGCTCAAAAATTATAATCCTTTCTATCATTACCTCGCTGTGCCTTTATATAGGTTTGGGGGCGGTGTGGCTTATGGAGGGCTGGGGCGTTTGGATACGCGCCGCGCTTCATATTGCGGGCGCCGCGGGGTTTGTCGCGGGAATCGTTTTTTTGATAATAGGGAAGGACGCGCTTTTAAAAACAGACCTCGTCCTTATTTCCTGCTTTGCCCTCGTTTATACGGCGGTGGTAATACTGAATTTTACGGCAAATCTCAGCGAACTCGAAACCGACGGCGAAAAAATCAACCGCTTAACCGAGCTTTTGAAGAGCGCGGGCGGCTGGTCCATGGCTGTATTCGTTCTTGTTCAGATTTTGCAGGTGGTGGTTCTGCCGTTGCCCGCCGTGGTGTGCTATCTCCCGGGGGTGGCGATATGGGGACCGCTTACCGCTACTTTGCTCGCTTCGGCGGGCGTTCTTTTGGGCGCTTTGATTTGTTATCTTTTGGGCAGGCTTTTCGGCAGGCGTGTTGTGGAATGGATTGCGGGCAGGGAAGCGACCGCAAAGTATGCCGATTATTTGGGCAGAAAGGGCAAAACTCTGTTTGTGATTATGCAGATACTGCCCTTTTTCCCCGACGATATCCTATGCCTCGTCGCGGGGCTTACGAAAATGAATTTTCCCTTTTTTATCGCTACGATGATTATTGTCCGTCCTGCGATAGTCGCTATGTATTGCTATCTCGGCAGCGGTTCGGTTATACCGTTTTCGGGCTGGGGAATACCCGTATGGATTTCGATTTTTGCGGTTTGCGTCGTGCTTGCCGTGCTTTCTTTTAAATATCAGGATAAGTTGGAAAGCCGCCTTAAAGGGCTTTTCACAAAAAATAAAAAAGATAAAAATCAATAACCGCATTTATCTTCCGCATTTATCTTCCGCAAACGGGCGGGGCGTGTACTTCACGCCCCGCCCGTTTAAACTCATACAATGTAGTATAAGTTTTAACCGGAGAAAAACAAAGTGCACTTTTTAACTTCGCTTTCTGGCGTCACGCTTGCTTTCATCGCCACCGCATTCACTTATTTTATGACGGCGGCGGGCGCGGCGCTTGTTTTTATATGTAAAAACGTAAACAAATCGGCATTTTCGCTTATGATGTCCAGCGCCGCGGGAATAATGCTGGCTTCTACCTTTTTTTCGTTGCTTTTGCCGGCAATGGAAAGCGCCCCCGAGCCCACATGGCTCGTTCTTACGGCGGGCTTCGCGGCGGGCGGACTTCTGATAATCTTTACCGATATTCTTATAGGCAAGTTACATTTCTTTTCGGACAACAGGGAAAAGCGTTCGTCCGCGGTTATGTGCATCGCGGTGACTATGCATAACATCCCCGAAGGTCTTGCCGTGGGAGTTGCCTGCGGCGCGGTAATAGCAGGCGACGCGGCGACTTTGGTCGCGGCTATAATGCTTGCAGTGGGAATAGGAATACAGAACTTCCCAGAAGGAATGTGCGTTTCTTTTCCGCTGCGCGCGAACGGAATGGGCAGGGGAAAATCCTTTTTCATAGGCCAGCTTTCCGGCGCGGTTGAAATCGTTGCGGGCGTTGCGGGCGCGGCGGCGGTTTCCGTTGCAAGCGGCATACTTCCGTGGGCGCTCGCGTTTTCGGCCGGCGCAATGCTTGCCGTCGTTTGCTCGGAACTTATTCCCGAAAGTTTTTCAAACGGCAAAATTCAGGCGACAATCGGCATTATCGCGGGTTTTGCGCTTATGATGATTCTCGATATAGCGTTCGGTTGAATAATTTACAAAAATTTCCGCAACATAGGGGTATGGAAAAGAAATCAGACAAAAAAACCGCGGTTGTGGTGGGCGGAAGCTCGGGTATAGGTTATGAAACCTGCGTTCTTCTCGCCGACCGCGGCTGGAACGTGGTAAACATATCCCGTACACCCTGCAAATACGGAAAAGTAGGCAATTTGCAGGCGGACGTCGCCGACGGCGCAGCCCTGAACTCGGCGATTAAAAAAGCCGCCGTCAAAAACGGCGTATCCCTTCTTATTTACAGCGCGGGTTTTTCGATGGCTGCGCCAATCGAGTACGCCAAAGAAGAGGATTATAAGTATCTATTCGAGGTCAACTTTTTCGGCGCGCTGCGCGCTATACAGGCGGTGATTCCGTATATGAAAAAGAAGGGCGGCAGAATAATTTTAATAGGCTCTCTCGGCGGTAATCTGCCTATCAGCTTCGACAGCTTTTATTCCGCTTCCAAAGCGGCTCTGGAAATGCTCTGCCGAAACGCATACAGCGAATTGAAGCCTTATAACATCAAGGTTACGGGCGTTTTGCCCGGCGGCACCTGCACGGGCTTTACATTCAAGCGCAAGGTGTATAACGAAAGCGAGACAGGCATATATTCGGGCAGCGTAAATAAGGCCGTCGCCGCGCTTGCGCATATGGAGCAGAGCGGAATGTCGCCCGCGGAAGTCGCGCGCATTATATGCAGCCTTATAACGATGGACAACCCCCCCGTCATCAAAAGTTGCGGCGCAAAAAATACGGTTTACAGGCTTTTCTCCCGCATTATGCCCGAAAAGGTCACGCTTAATTTAAACGATAGGATGTACAACCAGTGAGGAAGGAGTATGACCTTTCCCGCCGCGACGAAAGGGAAAGTTTGGTAAAAGCGCCAAAGGGCGGGGGTATGAAAAATGACAGGAAGAACCCGTGAAAATTACAACAAGAACTATCTCGAATACGTAAAAACGCAGGACCCGCCCACAAAGCATTTCAAAAACTGTGCAGCGGCGTTCGGCGTAGGCGGGCTTATATGCTGCATAGGGCAGTTTATCCGCTATATGCTGTCCTATATAGGGCTTACGGGCGACGAGCTTGCGGGTGCGACTTCGGTCGTGCTTATTTTTCTCGGCTGTCTCTTGACGGGATTGGGCGTCTATGACAGAATAGGCAGATACGCGGGCGCAGGTTCAATTGTGCCTATCACGGGATTTGCCAACAGCGTCACGTCCCCCGCAATCGAATTCAAAACGGAGGGCTGGATATACGGCATGGCAGCCAAAATGTTCACCGTCGCCGGCGCGATAATAGTATTCGGCGTGTGTTCGGGCGTTATAGTCGGTCTGATTTATTTGTTTGTATGAAAAAGGGCAATACGGTATTTTTTAAAAACACCCCCGCAATTCTTTCCTATGCCGCCGTGTGCGGTTCTAAGGAAAAGGAGGGCATAGTCGGTACTTACGCCGATATAACGCTTGAAGACGATATGTACGGCGAAAGCACATACGAAAAAGCGGAGTGCAAAATGCTATCTACCGCCATATCTCTCGCCATAAAAAAAAGCGGGCTTGAAGAGGATAAGATAGACGTTCTTCTTTCGGGCGATTTGTTGAACCAGATTATTTCGGCAAGTTTCGCCGCGCGCGACTTCGAATTTCCGTTTTTGGGGCTTTATTCGGCGTGTTCGACGATGAGCGAAAGTATTCTTCTCGGCGCGGCCTTGGTGGACGGCGGATATGTTAATACGGCGGTATGCGCTACGGGCAGCCATTTTGCCTCGGCGGAAAGGCAGTACCGCTATCCTTTGGAGCTGGGCTGTACTCGTCCGCCGCAGTCTCAGTGGACTGTTACGGGCGCGGGCGGACTTGTGCTCGGTAGGTCGGATAAGGGAGTGAAAGTAACCTGCGGCACAATGGGCAGGGTCCGCGACTACGGCGTGACTGACGTAAACAATATGGGCGCCGCAATGGCCCCCGTAGATGGTATTATAACACCATAAGGTATTCACGTCATTAAACACAAGTAATTAAATGAGGAGGTTAAGTAGTTCTTTAATTTAGCGTTATCAACAGTAAACCGACAATTGCAAAGCGGAATCTGCTGCGCGAGGTTCTTTTTTTTGCGTTTTCCAAATAGATTAGACTATGGGTTTGTCCTTCCTGCCGGAAGAAATAAACGCGGCGCTGTCTCACCTTAACGAAAATCTTATTACCGAAATCAGATTGAGGCAGGGATTGCCCGTATCGGTGTGCACGGGAGAAAAATATAGCTATCTTGCCCCGTTCGGGTTGACGGAGCGCAGGGAAAACGCTATTTTTTGCGGTGAAATTTCGCCCATTATAAACGCGGCGACGGGCGGGAGCATTTACAGCTATGCCGAACAGATAAAAAGCGGATTTATTACCTGCGGGCACGGCGTAAGAATAGGGCTTGCCGGCGAATACGTGATGAGCGGAGATGAGGTGAACGCCATTTCCGGCATAACTTCGCTGAATATCCGTATCCCGCACGACGTGGAGGGCTGCGCCTTATATTTATGCGAAACTTTATTTAAAGATTCATTGCGAAGCACGATTTTATTTTCAAAACCCGGGCTGGGAAAGACTACGAAACTGCGCGACGCCGCAAGATATTTAAGCAAAAAGGGATTAAACGTGCTTATCTTCGACGAGCGAAACGAAATTGCCGCAATGGACTCTTCGGGCAACGGATTTTATTTAGGCGACAATACCGACGTCGTGCGCGCGGGCAATAAACTGAAAGCCTTTGAAAGCGCGATAAGGGCGATGAAGCCGGACGTAATCGTGACGGACGAGCTTTACGGCGAACAGGATATTAAAGCGGTCGGCTATGCCGCCGACTGCGGGATTTGCGTTATTGCATCTTCGCACATAACTGATAAAGGCGTTTTGAAAGGACTGCCTTTTGAGTATTACGTTGAATTGAAATCGCTTTACGGACGGCTTGTGATTTATGATAAAAATTTTGATATTGCTTGCCGTGGTGGCGCTGACGACTTCGATAGGAGTATTCCTTTCGGCGAATAAAAAGAAGAGAACAGCGATTTTTTCGGAGCTGTACGAATTCAACGAGCAGCTTTTGCTGAATATGAAGTATTCGCGCAAAACTTTGGATAAAATTGCCGAAAACTTCAAATTCGTGCCCGAAATATTGCAGGGTAAAAAGATTTTGGACGGTTCGGACGGAGAATTTATTTCCGATTATGTTTCAAATATAGGCAAAAGCGACGCGCTTTCGCAAATTGATTATCTTAACGAAAGAAAGGTAACGCTTTACAAGCTGAAAGACGAAAGCGCCGAAGAGTACAAAAAGTATAGTTCGCTGTACGTTAAAATATTTTTTTTGCTGGGTGTACTTATGGCGGTTTTACTCGCTTGACCCGAAAATTTGACCTAAATAAAATGGATATAAGCATAATTTTCAAAATTGCCGTTGTAGGCATAATCGTAACGATAATCTGTCAGGTTCTGAAAAAATCGGACAGGGACGACATAGCCACGCTTGTCAGTCTTGTGGGGCTTATCCTTGTGCTGACGGTGGTGATTTCAATGATTGCCGACCTGTTTTCACAGATAAGACAGCTTTTCGACCTGTTCTGATGTTTGTTTTTCAGCTGTGCTGTATTGCCGTTATAACCGCGGTGTGCGCATTTATTTTAAAAAGCCATAAGTCCGAACTTGTTCCGCTGTGCCTTACTGCGGGCGGAATAATTATGTTTCTTTTCGCTTTCGATTACCTGTCGCAATGCGTGGAATTTTTAAAGAGCTTTTCGGAAACTACGGGTATCCGTAACGAAGCGATTCGCGTAATATTTAAAATAATAGGTATAGGATTTTTAATTGAACTGACCGCAAGCTCCGTTAAGGATTTGGGTTTCGAAGGAATTGCGGACAAGCTTATTTTATGCGGAAAAATAATAATATTTGTAGTTGCGATACCTGTTCTTTCAAGCGCCTACCAAATTATTCTGAATTTAATAAAACTCGCGTAAAAAAGCCGGTTCTTGCAGCTCTTTTGGCGCTTCTTGCAATCTTAATTCTGCTTTGCGGTACAACTAAGGCTGCCGCCGACGACGATAAGAGGGTTGAACTGAACGAGAATATTTCAAATCTTCTGGACGATTTGGATTTGGGCGAATTGCAGGAATATCTGAACGCGCACGGCGACAGTTATCTATTAAGCTTCGGCGGGACTGCGCGCGAGATAGTGGAATATCTTATAAACGGCAATCTCGGCACGGATTACGGCGGATATCTGAACGAGCTTTTTAACGTGATATTCAAAAATGTCGTTGACCTTATTCCCGCTTTTGCAACCGTGACGGCGATTGCGCTTTTATGCGCGGTAGTAGGGGCGGCGACGGGCAGCGTGTTGGGAAAATCTACTTCGAAGATAATAAAGCTGGCGTGCTATTGCTTTATTATTTTGATTATTTCATCCATGCTTACCGGAATTATTTCGGGCTGTATTTCCTGTATCGATAACGTAAAAAGACAGATTGAAATCATAACGCCTATTCTTGCAACGCTTACGGTGCTTACGGGCGGCACGGGCTCCGCAGCGATTTACCAACCTTCTGCGATTTTTCTTTCGGGAGGGGCGGTGGAGATAATAAGCGGATTTGTCTTTCCATGCGCCATAACGGTAGTGGTGCTGAATTTTATGTCTCGCCTCAATTCCGAAATGTCCTTTTCGGGCGTGACGGCGCTCTTCAAAAGCTTGATGAAGTGGGTCATAGGGATTACCGTAACGGTTTTCAGCATATTCATTACAGCGCAAAGCTCGGCGGCGTCGCTGTTCGACGGAATAATCTTCAAAGCCACGAAGTACGTTGTCGGCAACTCCGTGCCGATTGTGGGCAATTTCCTTTCAAGCGGGTTCGATATGCTGACTTCGGCGGGGCTGCTTATCAAGAGCTCCGTGGGGCTTTGCGGGATAATTCTGCTGTTAAGCGAAATTATAGGGCCGGTAGTTGTGCTGTCCTCTTTTTCTGTAATATTGAAAATCGTGGGCGCAATCGTACAGCCGATAGGCGAAAATTCATTGTACGGAATGTTGTCCGACCTGTCGAAGGACGTTGAATACTTTATTGCCGGGCTGCTTACGGTCGCCTTTATGTATGCGCTGGTGGTAATGCTTATAATAAATTCGGCTAACAGCTTTATCTGAAATGCAGTCATATCTTCTTAGCGCGGCGGGTGTGATTTTCCTGTCCGTAATTGTTTCTCTCCTGATACCGGAGGGCAAGCTGAATAAAACTATAACTTTCGTAATGCGGCTGATATGTATAGTCGTCCTTATCCAGCCCGTTACGGGAATTTTCAATATTTCCCCGACGGTCGCCGACGGAAATTTTTTCGACTCCGAATACGTTTCGGCGCAGTATTCGGAGCACCAAAGCTTGCAGCTCGGGCTTTTGCTTGAAAATGAGTTTGGGGTCAAAGCCGAATGTTCCGTATCCGTCGTATATGGGGAAGGGCAGTTCAAGACGGATAAAGTCGAAGTTGCACTAATCGGCGCGGACGCGGATTTAATTGAAGAAATTCAGGCATATTTGGAAAAGGCGGGTTATATAAATATATCAGTATATGAAAAAAGTACTTGATTTTGTGAAAGCCAACAAAAAACTAATCATAGTCGTTGCGCTTCTCACAATATTATTAAGCGCTTTGTTCTTTTTAAATAAGGGCGCGAACAGCCCGACCGCGGCAACAGTAACTACACAGGAAAAAAGCCAGAGAGAACTTAAACTTATAGGTATATTAAGCAATATCGAAGGAGTAGGCACAACTGATGTAATGATAAACGAAAGCGACGGAGAAATCACGGGCGTGGTAATCGTCTGCAAGGGTGCGGACAACATTATGACCCGTAGCAATATACTTAACGCCGTTTCGACGGCGCTCGATATAGATAAAAAAATCATAGCCGTGTATTCAATGAATTAAGGAGAATTTTATGTCGAAGAAAAAAAAGATTATTATCATGTCATCACTCGTATTTTTACTTGCGCTTACCGCAGTGCTTAACGTCCTGCTTGCCAACAACGTAATCGCTTCGGGCGAAACCGCAGTCACAACTTCTAACTATTTTACGACTTTCCGCGCCGAAAGGACGACGACGAGAAGCGAAGAACTTGTGCAGCTTGACAGCGTTATTGCGCTGTACGAAGAGGGCAGCGAAAAGTACGAGGAAGCGGTGGCTTTGAAACTCCGCATCGTAGAGATGATGGAAAACGAATTGCTTTTGGAAACGCTTATCAAGTCGCGCGGATTCTCCGACGCAGTAGTTTCAATGGGAATGGACTCCGAAAACGTCAACGTTTTCATAAATTCAGACGAACTGAACTATAATACCGCGCTTTCAATCTATACGATTTTGAAAGACGAGGTAGGCGTAGCGCCCGGCAGCATAATAATTTTGCCTATTTATTCGCAAGTCTGACATATTGTAGTTGCAAAAAATCAAAAAGCGTGTTATACTAATGTCAAGGAGAAAATAAATGGCACATTTAAGGCATGACCCAACATCTACCCAGAAGGGCAAAATCACATACGGCACAAGCATTGTCAACGGTATAGTTGCGCTTGCCATAGGCGAGGTGGAGGGCGCGTACGTAGTCAACGCCAAAAACAAGGGGATAAGACTGACCTTCGATAAACAGGTAATCGTCGCGGACATCAACGTGAAAGTTGACGGTTCTTCCAACGTTTCTTCCATCGCCTTCAAGATTCAGCAGGCCATAAAGCACAACGTGGAATCGATGACGAACTACAAAGTGTCAAAGGTCAACGTCCATATAACGGACGTGAATTTTCCCGAAAATCCCGTAGCATAAAATTTTTGAGTATTCCCTTAATTTTTTAAGGGAATATTTTGCGTTAGGTGGACTTATGAGAACAACGGCAAGAGAGGCGGCGTTCAAGATAGTTTTCGCTTCCCGGTTTACGGGCGCAGAGGACGAAGAACTTAAACGCGCGCTTATAAAAGCGGACAAGCTTGACGGCGACGACTGCGGATACCTTGACAGAGTGCTTACGGCAGTGTTTTCGCACGAAAGGGAGCTGCTGGATATCGTTGACGGCTATTCGCGCGATTTTCCCGAATCGCGCCTTTATCCTGCGGACAAAAGCATATTTTTGATTGCGCTTGCCGAAATAAAATATATGGACGACATCCCGGACGTCGTTTCTTTGAACGAGGCGGCGAATATCGCTTCGAAATATTCCTCGGCAAAGAGCGCGTCGTTTATAAGCGGAATACTTTCTGAAATTATAAAGGACTGAAATTTATGTACGAAATTATTGACGGAAAACAACTCGCAGCCCAGATGCGGGTAGAAATCGGACAAAACGTAAAAAAATTCAAAGAAACGCATGGCAGAGAAATCGGTCTTGCGGTAGTGCTTGTGGGCGACGACAATGCTTCACAGGTTTATGTGCGCAACAAAATAAAGGCGTGCGAAGAGGTGGGTGTCAAGTCGCTTGCCTATTATCTTCCCGCCGAAACGCGGCAGGAGGAGCTTGAATCGCTTGTTTCTTCGCTTGCCGCGGATAAAGGGGTTGACGGAATTTTAGTCCAGCTGCCCTTTCCCAAACATCTCGACAGCGAAAGGGTATTGAAGCTTATTCCAACAGAAAAGGACGTTGACGGATTTTCCGCAGAAAACATAGGCAAACTTGCCATGAATACCGAGTGTCTTGTCGCCTGCACGCCCAACGGTGTAATGAAAATGCTCGAAAGCAAAAATATCTCCACAAAGGGCAAAAAAGCCGTGGTTATAGGCAGGTCCAATATAGTGGGCAGACCTATGGCTTTGCTGCTTATCAACGCCGACGCGACCGTGACCGTCTGCCATAGCAAGACTAAGGATTTGAAAAAAGAATGTCTTGAAGCGGACATCTTAGTAGCCGCTATAGGCAAGGCTAAATTTATCACGGCGGATATGGTCAAAGAGGGAGCGGTGGTTATCGACGTCGGCATGAACCGCGACGAAAACGGCAAGCTTTGCGGGGACGTCGATTATGAAAACGTAAAGGAAAAATGTTCTTACATAACGCCCGTTCCCGGCGGCGTGGGTCCTATGACTATCACAATGCTTATGTACAACACTTACGTAGCCGCGGCGAGAAGAGGTTGAGTTTGAATTTTAAGGAACAATTCGGCAATTTTGCGAAAGATTTTAACGCGCGTTTGGACGGATTTTTGAAAAGCCTTGACGGCTGTAAGCCGAAAATTCTGTCAGATAGCCTTAAATACAGTCTGGAAATCGGCGGAAAACGTATCCGCCCCGTTTTAATGTACGCGGCGGCAGACCTGATAGGCGTTCCGAGGGAGAAAGTGGAAGGCTTTGCGCTTGCTTTGGAGCTGGTTCATACCTATTCACTAATCCACGACGACCTGCCCGAAATGGACAACGACGACTTCCGCAGAGGCAAGCCGTCCAACCACAAGGTATTCGGCGCGGGCAACGCCGTTCTTGCGGGCGACGGTCTGTTGAATACTGCTTATTCGCTTTTGTTTAAAGAGTGCGCCAAGGGTGCGGAGTACGTATCGGCGGCTTCGTTCGTGTGCGATTGCGCGGGAATTTACGGCATGATAGCGGGGCAGTCCGCCGACCTTTTGCACGAACGCGATGAAAATTGTACGGAAGAAGAGCTGTTTTTCATTTATGAAAACAAGACGGGCAAGCTTCTGACCGCACCGCTGGCGGTTCCCGCTATACTTGCTGGCGGAAGATACCTTGAAGAATTTAAGCAGTTGGGTCATTATCTCGGCTGTCTGTTCCAGATTACCGACGATATCCTGGACGTCGAGGGGGATTTTTCTCTCCTCGGCAAGACGACGGGCAAGGACGACAGCGAGGGAAAGAGTACGGCGATATCCGTTTTCGGCTTGGACAAAGCAAAATCGATGGCGGACAGTTTCCTTGAAAAATGCCTTGAAATTCTGGACGGCTTTGAAGGGGACGCGCGCTTTTTGAAAGAGCTTGTAAGATACGTACGCACGCGAAGGGATTAAAAGCCCTTGACATCAGGCTTAGTATATGTTATAATTACTGTAATCGAATATAGTGGTGCAGTATTCTAGTCAATTCTTGCTGATACGAAGACGGGGGTAAAATACCGTTAAAGGGCATATCGATGAAGTTTCTGGTGTTTGCTTGCTTTGCCAAAAGTGGGTGAATGCTGGGAGTAAAGGTGTATGGGAGCTAGGTAACGGCATACCGCAGCCAACCCCATTCACCGTGGAGGTCGGCGAATTATATTTTTGCCGATATAAACCTGCTGTCAGGCGAAAGCTTGGTACAGAGTAGCCTGCCTTGAGTGAAAACAGCGGATAATAGAACACGGCAGCGGCGTTTGGCCAGACGCCGTACGCCTATTGCTATTTGAAATTGTTGTTTGCAAAAGAGGATAAGCTCAGCGGGAATTGTCAAGGAAAGCTTCTAGACTGATTTTATATTAGAGATTACGGTGTGGACTCAGTGGCGATTCGGTTATGCGAAAGCGTTCGGGCTCGTAAAAGGAAACTGCTTCTACGGCGACGGGAAGTGAGCTTCGAGGGAAATCCTACCGAACCTAAGCCGCAAAGTTTATTTAATATAAACCACTATATTACCTTATTTCTTTACGCACAAATGACTGTGCGTAATATTTTTAATAAATCATGGACGACCAACCGAATTTAAAAGAATCCCCAGACGTTCCAAAACAACAGGAAAACCGAAGCAAAACGGATGAAAAACGCGTAAAAGGCAAACGGAAAAAGCCTCCGCAATGGCTTATATGGGGATTTTCCGTACTTTTAATGTCGTTCGGGCTTACTGTGGTTTTCAGTTTCCTTACGGAACTTGTAATAGGCGACAACAGCCCCGCGGCGCTGTGCGTCGGCGTTCTTATAGTGCTTTTGGTTTTGAATATCTCCTGCGATATACTTGCCAACGCTATCATTTCGTGTAAACCCGAAGCTTTCCACGCTATGGCTTCAAATAAAATAAAGGGAGCGAAGCGCGCCGTAACTTTCTGCCGGAACGCAAGCAGGCTGGGCAGCATTTTTGCGGACGTCATCGGCGATATCTGCGGCATAGTCAGCGGCGCGGCTGGCGCGGCGCTTGCCGCAATTATGGCTTTTTCCGGCGACGGCACGGCGAAACTTGTCGCGTCCATTCTCGTCAGCGCGGTAATAGGCGCGTTGACTGTGGGGGGCAAGGCGTTTTTCAAACACTTTGCCATTAGGTTCAATAAGCAGATTGTATTCGGATTTGCAAGATTTACTATCTTTTTCAAGAAAGAAAAGAAATGAGAGTTGACAAATTTTTGGCGGACAGATACGGTTCGCGCACCAAGGCTGCGCAAGCGGTTTTAAAAGGTCTTGTCCTCGTCAACGGCAAAGTCGTCGCGCCCTCGTACGATGTCGGGGAGAACGACGACTTTGATTTTATCGAGTCGGGAGAAAGTTTTGTTTCCCTCGGCGGCTATAAGTTGAGCAAGGCGTTGAAAGACTTCGGCTATTCCGTTTCGGGAAAGATTTTCGCCGACATCGGTGCGAGCACGGGCGGATTTACAGACTGTCTTTTTCAGGGCGGGGCAAAGAAAGTTTACTGCATTGACGTTGGCGAAAGCCAGCTCGACGAAAGACTTAAACCCGAAAATATCGTCGTTTACGATAATTTCAACGCCCGCAATCTCGACGAAAATATGTTTTCCGAGCCGCTTGACGGAATAGTTATAGACGTAAGCTTTATTTCGCTGACATATATCCTGGGCAAAGCGGCGGCGGTTTTGGGCGACGGAAAGGACGTTATCGCGCTTGTCAAACCGCAGTTTGAATGTGAAAGCAAAAAAGTGGGGAAGAACGGTATTGTCAAAGACCCGAAAACGCGGCTTTCGATAATAAGGAAAATTTACGATTTTTCGCGGGGCGTAGCCCTTTCGCCGCAAAAACTTACCGCCGCGCCCGAAGTAAGGGGGAAGAACAGGGAATTTCTTATACTATTGAAAAAGAACGGCAAGGAAATCGGTTTTAATGAAATAATAAAATCTGTAAATTTATAATTTTACAGATTTTTTTGTTTGCATATTTGTATATTCTGTATTATAATTAAAGCGTATGAGGGCTGGCATATATTGCTATGACAACTACAAAACCGAAAACCGCAATAACATAGGAAGAATCGCGGCGGCGCTTTTGTCGCGCGGCAACGAATGTATCCAGGTTACGCGTCTTTGCGACCTTGACGGTCTCGACGTGCTGTTCGTTCTGGGCGGTGACGGCACGATTTTATCGGTTGCGTCCGAATGTGCGCTACGCGGAGTTAAAATCATAGGTATAAATTACGGTCATATGGGTTTTTTGGCTGAATTTCAGCCCGAAAAACTTGACGAAGCCGTAAATCTTGTGTGCGGAGGAAAATTTTCGGTCCAAAGGCGCAGTATGCTGGAAGTGGAGTACCGGGGGAAGAAGTTTTGCGCGCTTAACGACGTGGTAATACAGCGCGGCACAAATGGCGCAAGCTTTTCCAACACAGTAAATCTTCGCGCGGAAATCGACGGTACAACGGTTGATAATTTCTCATCGGACGGTATAATTATTAGCACTCCGACGGGTTCGACCGCTTATTCGCTTTCGGCGGGCGGTTCGGTGCTCGCGCCCGAACTCGAAGCCTTTATTCTCACGCCGATATGCCCCCATTCGCTTCATTCCCGCCCCGTCGTTTTCAGCGACAGGTCGGAGCTTAAAGTTTGTTCAGTCAATTCGCGCTCGAACATAGTTCTTGTCGTTGACGGTAAAATTCTCGGCGAGGTGCGCGCGAACGAATGTATCAAAATAATTAAATCGGAAAAATCTGCGGAGTTCATTACCGCCGCAAATAAAAATTTCTTTAACGAGTTGCTTTTAAAGCTAAACATTTGGAGTAAATGATGCAAAGAACACTTAGACAGCAAAAAATACTTGAAATAATAGCAAGTAAGGAAATCGATACACAGGAAGAGCTTTGCGAAGAGCTTAATAAGGTAAATTTCAACGTAACGCAAGCTACAATTTCCCGCGACGTAAAGGAATTAAAGCTTTACAAGGTGGCAGGGGTTCAGAAAAAATACAAATACGCCAGCCTTGACAACTACGTTGACAACGTTACCGACAGAATGACCAGTCTTTTCAAGGGCTGCGTTTTAAGCATAAATTCGGCGAACAACCTTGTTATAGTCAAGACTATGCGGGGCAACGGCGCCACGGTTGGCGTGTTTGTGGATTCGCTGCAAATCAACGAAATAGTCGGCACTGTCGCGGGCGACGATACATTGCTCATCGTCGTTGACGCTTACGAACATACCACGAGGGTAATCGAGATTTTAAGAGAGTATCTTGGCTGATGCTACATAGATTGCAGATTAAAAACGTTGCGTTGATTGACGAAGCGGAAATAGAATTCGGCAAAAATCTGAACGTTTTATCGGGCGAAACGGGTTCGGGCAAATCGGTTATTCTCGAATCCATAAATTTCGTGCTGGGAAGCAAAGCGGATAAGTCCATGATAAGATTCGGCGAGCGGGAAGCGTCCGTGCGCGCCGAATTTGTCGTTGAGGAAAATTCCGCGGCGGCGGAAAGACTGCGTGAGCTGGATATAGATACCGACGGCGAAATAATAATTTCGCGGAAATTCACATCAGACGGCAAAAGCGCCATAAAGATAAACGGCTGCGCCGTAACGGCGGCTATGCTGAAATCGGTGACCCAGCGGCTTGTCGATGTGCACGGGCAAAGCGAGCATTTTTTTCTCCTAAGCGAGGAAAACCAGCTGAAAGTCATAGACGGAATATGCGGGGACAATGCCGCAACGCTTAAAAAAACGCTTTCGGCTTTGATTTCCGAAAAACGGGATTTTAAGGCGCAAATCAAGGCTTTCGGAGGCGACGAAAGCGAAAGGGAGCGCAAGCTTGACCTTTTAAATTATCAGATAAACGAAATCGAGGCGGCGGCGGTAAAGCCCGGCGAGTACGACGAATTGAAGGCGCGGCAGCTTATTCTTGCCAACACCGAAAAAATTTTTTCCGCCCTAAATGCAGTTCATTCGCTTTTAAGCGACGACGGCGGTTGCATTGACGGAATTTCGTCGGCGAAGCATTATCTGAACGGCATTTCTGCTTTCGGCGGCGATTACGGGCAGGCGGCGAACCGCCTAGAAAGTCTTTACAACGAAGCCTGCGATATTTCCGAAACCGTTTCGGAGCTTGCCGACAATCTGACTTTCGACGAGAGGGAAGCGCAGTTTATTGACGAAAGACTTTCGCTTTTGAAAAATTTAAGGAAGAAATACGGCGCGGACGAGGAGGAAATTCTCGCTTTTTTAAAGGATGCGAAGGCTCGGTTTGACGCGATTTCCGACAGCGCAAACGCCATAGAGCGGCTTGAAAAGCAAATTTTTGAATGTGACGACAAAATTTACGAAAACTGCCTGAAATTAACCAAGCTGAGAAAATCCGCCGCCGAAAAGTTCTGCAAAGAGGTGACGGACGAGCTTAAAACGCTGAACATCAAGGACGCCCAATTTGAAGTTTCGTTTAACTCCTACGACAGAAATTCGGCAAATTTGAATTCCGCAGACGGTTCGGACGAACTGTGCTTTATGTTTTCCGCGAATAAGGGCGAGCCGCTTAAACCTTTGAATAAGGTTATTTCGGGCGGCGAAATGAGTAGGTTCATGCTTGCCGTAAAAACTCGGCTTAAAGACTTGAACGGCATATCTACCTATATATTCGATGAAATCGACGCGGGAATCAGCGGATTTACGGCAAAGACGGTCGCCGAAAAATTCATTAAAATTTCGCAGGATACGCAGATTATCGCTGTTTCGCATTTGCCGCAGATATGCGCGGCAAGTACGGAGCATTTCCTTATATATAAATGCGAGGAAAACGCAAAGACCGTGACAAAGGTAAAGCGGCTTTCAGAAGAGGAGAAAATAGAGGAAATTATTAGGCTTACGGGCAGCGTAAAGTCGGAAGCCGCCCAAAAACATGCGGCGGAGCTTATAAAACAGTTTCAAAATTGATATGTCATTATGAGTTATTTTTCATCGGCGCGGTGCGCCGATTTTTTGTATATTTTATTTCCGCTTGCGCACAATACTGTTATGTTTCACTTCAAGAAAGTTTTAAAAACTGTACTGTTATTCACCGCACTGCTAATTCTGGCGGTCACATTTTCGCCCGTCGGAGCGAAAGCGGACGAGGGACAGCTATATCTCGGCGGATTTCCGGCAGGTTTCGTACTGAATACAACCACCGTTGAAGTTATAGGCGTTTGCGACGTGGTAACGAGCGACGGAGTTTGCTCGCCTGCGCGCGAAGCTGGAATAAAAACGGGCGACGTAATAGATAAAATCAACGGTGAAGAAGTAAACGAAATCTCGGATATAAATAAAATAATTTCACGCGAATACAAGAAATACGAAGTTGAAATTTTGCGCGGAGGTGAACGGCTGACTTTGTCGGTCATGCCCGCAAGAGAAGCCTCATCGGGCGGTAAAAGACTGGGCGTTCTCGTAAAAGACAGCATAAACGGCATAGGCACCGTGACCTATATCGACGGCTCAAACAGAAAATTCGCCTCGCTCGGACATCCCGTCACAGATTTGCAGAATAACCTTGTCCGAATCAACGGCGGCACAATATATGGAAGCCTTATTTACGACGTGAAAAAAGGTGTAAGGGGCACTCCGGGAGAATTAAGGGGGGCTTTTGAAAGCGGTTCAGAGATAGGCTCGGCGACGCTAAACTGCACCTGCGGCGTTTACGGAGATTTGTCGCCGAAGTTTGATTGTTCGAAACTTTTGAAAATTTCAAAGGGCTCTCTGAACGTCGCGGAAGTCGGTCCTGCGTATATATATACGACAATTTACGGCAAACAGGCGGAAAAATATAATATTTCGATTGTAAAAGTCGATAAATCCAGCAAAGACAACAAAAATTTCATTATAAAAATCGACGACGAAAGACTTCTTGAAAAAACGGGCGGAATAGTGCAGGGGATGAGTGGCAGCCCGATAGTACAGAACGGCAAACTTATTGGCGCCGTAACTCACGTATTTATCAACGACCCGACCCGCGGATACGGGATAGGGATTGATAAAATGTTAAGTTCATATTAACGGCAAATTCCTCATATAATTGTATATGAGGAATTTGCATTGTAACGGTTTTAAATGGGATAAAAAATATTTGATTGCGCTTTTAATAACTTTATTTTGTGCAATTATATGTGGCATAGTACTATACAAACCAGTGATTTCCAATTCTTACTTCATTGATTTGGCGGATGAATACGTTTTTAACGTCTTTTGTTTTCGTAATTTTGCGCTGTTTTTGCACCGATTTTTGTCCGACCTTATCTATCTTTACATAATTTTTTTCATAGCCCTGTTCACGAAACTGAAATATTTGACGCTGATTTTCGTATTTCTGAAAGGGCTGTTTTTCGGAGTTTACGTCGCGGTTCTGTTCGGAATTACTTCTTTCGGCGGCGGAATCGTATGTGTGTTCGTTTTTATCCCTTCTTCGTTGATTTCCTTTGTAATGATGTATATCGTTGCGGAATATATTAAAATCATCAATAAACGGTACGTATTTTTCGTGCCGCTTGTCCTTTCGCTAATAGGGTGCGTAATTTACGAATTGTTGATTAACGTCGTGTTCAGGTTGGTTATCGCCATTGTATAAATAATTGAATTTACCGCATACTGCTTGTATGAAAAAACTGTTTGGAATTATTTTATCTGCTGTTTGCGCTTGTGCGGCAGTAGGCGTGACTACGGGCTCCGCGCTTGAAAGTAACGCCGTTCTTACGCACGGCTGCAAATCGGCATATCTTATGGATTACAATTCGGGCGAGTGCATTTATAAGGAAAACGAAACGGCCCGCATGCCGATTGCGAGCGTATGCAAAGTTATGACGCTGACGTTGTGTTTCGACGCCGTTGCCGACGGCAGGCTTTCGCTCGACGGGGAAGTGACCGTCAGCGAAAACGCTGCGGGGATGGGGGGTTCGCAGGTATTCCTTGAAAGCGGACTTACCTATAAGGTGGACGAACTTATCAAATCCATCATTGTTTGCTCGGCGAACGACAGCTGCGTTGCGCTTTCGGAAGCCGTGTCCGGCGGGGAAGAGGAGTTTGTCGCGGCAATGAATAAAAAAGCCGCTGAGCTCGGTTGCGCGGATACTTTGTTTGCAAATTGCACAGGTTTGCCGCGGGAAACGCAGTATTCCTGCGCAAAGGACGTGGCGGTGATGTTCAGGAATCTTTTGTCGCACGAAGACTATTATAATTACAGTAAAATCTGGCTTGAAGATTTCGCGCACCCCGACAACCGCACGACGTCCATGACCAACACTAACAAGCTTATAAAAAGATATTCCTATTGCGACGGCGGAAAGACGGGATTTACCAACGAAGCCGGGTTCTGTCTTGCGGCAACCGCTAAGAAGAACGATTTAAGGCTTGTTTCCGCAGTTTTGGGCGGGGCGACAAGCGACGACCGCTTCGATTCTACGGTTAAGCTTTTCGATTTCGGCTTTGCCAACTACAAAAACAAGATAGTTCTCGATAAAGACGTCACGCTGAACGACGAATTCGAAGTTCAATGCGGAAAAAAGGACAGTTTTACGGTCAAACCCGAGAGGAACTGCTATATTTTCTCACCCATGAACGGCAACCACGATATCACCTACAACATTATTTCGGAAGAAGTCAAGGCGCCTGTAAGCTGCGGGCAGGTTGTGGGAAAAATCGAGGTTTTCAAGGACGGTATTCTCGCCGATACGATGAATCTTGTTTCAGCGGAAGACGTTGAAAGAGCGAACTTCAAAGATTTCTTCATAAAAGAAATAGAACTTTGGAATCTTTAATATAATCCAAGATATTGAGGCGCACGGATATCCGTGCGCCGTATTTTGTTATTTATATAATATTGTTCCGCAAAATATTTGACTAATATCCGCAAGTTTGATAAAATTGATATGTTATATTTTATCTGGTGAATTTTTCAAAAAAGTTACGGGTTATAAATGTTCTCTATTAACATTATTATTTATTATCTTGCGGCGATAATCGCCGTCATATTCGTCTTTTCACCGCATGAATATGCGCACGCGCTTGTGGCGTACAAATGCGGCGACGGCACGGCGAAAATGAGGGGCAGGCTTTCGTTAAATCCTATAAGACACCTGGACCCCTACGGCTTTTTGCTTTGCATAATCGCCGGGTTCGGGTGGGCTAAGCCCGTTCCCATTAACCCTTATAATTTCAGAAATTACAGGCGCGGTCTATTTTTGACTGCGGTTGCGGGCGTTACGGCGAATTATATAGTCGCATTTTTTGCTTATCCGCTGTTTTTGCTGGTTGAGATATATTTCCCCGCTTCAAACAATATGGCGCTTATGTATTTATATGCGTTTTTGGAGCAGACGTTTTTGCTTATTTTTACTTACAGTTTAGGCGTTTTTATCTTTAATCTTTTGCCGCTTTATCCGCTCGACGGGTTCAGGGTGGTAGAATCGCTGACGCGCGAGGTAAATCCCGTCCATAGATTTTTGAAAAATTACGGACAGTATATTCTTATTGCGCTGGTGCTGGAAAGCTTTTTGTGCGACGTGCTTGTAAGATATGCGAATATTTATGCGGCGCGGTACTTCGATATTTTGGGCTACGTCCAATGGTTTGCATATAACATTTTGGGCTATCCGATTATCGCCTTGTGGAACGCGGTTTTCGGTTTGGGATTGCCTGTTTTTACTGGGTTGGTAATTTAAGCGCATATGTCAAAATTCAACGTTGAAAATTTTGAATCCGTCGTAGATTACGATACCGTCCTCGACGACTTCGAAGGTCCGCTCGATTTACTCTTGCATTTGATAAATATCGCTCAGATAAATATCGAGGACGTGTTTGTTTCGAAGGTCACCGACCAATTTCTCGACTACATAGAATATATGAAAACGCAGCCGTCGCGCGACGTCGATAAGGAAAGCGAGTATCTTGCGCTTGCCGCGCAAATAGTCTATATAAAGTCCAAAAGCATGGTGCCCGTAGTCGAGGTCATGGGCGAGGAAATAGGGGGTGCAGAGGAAGAAGAGCTTGCGCTTATCGAGCAGCTTAAACAGAGAGAGTACGAGCTGATAATGAGCGAAACGCCCAAATTAAAGAATTTGGAAACGGTCGGCTACTACTTCAAATCGCCCGACAAGGAATTAAATAGCGTCAGGGTCGTCTATAAGGATTTTACTTTGGACGGGCTTTTGAAGGCTTTCGCCTACATGATGCTGAAAAACGAGGGGCTGCAACGCAATAACGAGAACGTTAAGGAAATACCCAAAGACGAATATACCGTTGAGGAAAAGGTGGTATATATAAGGGACAGGCTGAAAGAGACGGGCGAGCTGAACTTTGAAAAGCTGTTTACAAGCTTTTCCCGCAACGAGGTAATAACCACTTTTCAAGCGCTTTTGGAAATGCTTAAACATCAATTTATTATGGTTGAGCAGAAAGAAAGTTTCGGCGCGATAGATATAAAACTCAATCCCGAGTGGGATTTAAAGGATATAACCGATGAGCAATTTGACGAATACGATTGAGGCAATACTTTTTGCGTCCGGCGAGCCTGTGCCGGTCAAATTTATTGTTGAAAAACTCGGGGTTTCGTTAAAGGAAGTGAACGCCGCGGTCGGAGAACTGAAAGAAAAATACAACGAGGACAGCGGCATAAATCTTCTCACGTTCAACGGTAAAGCGCAGTTCGCCACAAACCCCAAATTCAAACAGCAGATTTCCGAGGTGCTTATTCCCATTAAGGAAAAGGAATTTACAAAGACCATTTTGGAGTGCGCGGCAATTATAGCTTATAAGCAGCCAATTACAAAGCCCGAACTCGAAGAGATAAGGCAGGTTAGCTGCGACTACGCGATACATACCCTTTTGGAACTTGGAATGATTGTGCCTTGCGGCAGAAAGGACGTCATTGGCAGGCCCATTCTATATGCTACGACGGACGAATTTTTGAAACGTTTCAAACTTAATTCTATCGACGAATTGCCCGATTACGACGACTTAATGGCGCAGATTGCCCAACTTAACAACACTTTGCTTGTCGAGGAAGAGGACGCGAATTATCTCTACAAAAAGGATGAGTACGTCGAGGGCGAACAGACTGCGGAGCAAAAGCCCGAATTTGAGTTTACCAAAAAGGAAACGGAGCTCAAACAGCCCCCCGCACCCAAAACGACGGAGGACGGGTTTGAGTTGCCCGACTTTATTTCAGACGACGACGATGTAATAAAAATAGACTAAAAAATAACCTTAAATATTTAAAGGGCGGGAAATCCGCCCTTTTTCGTATATAAATTTCAGCTTTACAAATAATAACGGTATGAATGAGGCAATGGTGTATTTAAGCGCCATAGGGTTTGCCCTGACGCTGTTCCCCGTGCATTTATACAACTATATTTATATAAATTCCGAAGATAAATACGCCTCGCTGAATATCGGCGTTTACAGACTTTTCAACTTTTTCAACGCGAATACCGTAAAAGATAAACCAGGTGAGATGCAGGTCAACGGCAAAAGTAAAAAAATGAGCATAAGCGACGTGCGTTACAGTGCGTATAAAATATTCAATACTTTGTGTATTTATAAAATCGTGCAGCTCGGCGATTACGGTATGAAAAAGCAAAACAACGCGTATGTCGCGCTTGCGCAAAGCGCGTTTTCTACCGCGATATACAAATTCATTCAAATTAACGGCAACTATTCGAAATTGCGTAATTATTCGGTTTTGAATCACGAAAGCGAATTTATACGCTATTACTGCAAATCGGTTACGATTCTGAATTTCATAGTTGTCGGTAAAATAATTTTAATATTGATTATGGAGAAATTAAATGAACGCAAAATTTAAAAATAACAAACAAAAGGAATTCGATTCGCCTGCAATTTCAATAGAAAAAGTAGCGGACGCAGATACGGTCATAGGAAAATCCATAGTAACAGTAAGCGGAACTCAGGTTATACCTCTGTCGTCGGTGACGGTTGTAAATTTGAGCGGCGGCGGCGAATACGGCGACGTCAAAACCTATAAAGAATCGGAAGGTTTTAAGCTTGCGGGCGGTAACGGCACGGTAATTACGGTTAAACCAAAGGGCTTTTTGGTTGACGACGGCAGCGGTTGCAGGCTTCTGAAAATGGACGAGGGCGCAATAGACGCGCTTGTCGAAAAAACGGGGGAACTGGTTCACAAGCTTACCGACAATGGCTAAAAAATATTTATATTTATGCTGCGCCGCGCTTGTCGCTTTCGGCTTTATCGGCGGAATGAAAACTTTAAACGCGCGCGCCGATTCCTCGGCTGAAATAGCAATGGAACTGACGACGGGAACCGTTCTCGAAGAGCGTAACGCCGACTTGGCGTTGCCCATGGCGAGTACGACCAAGATTATGACGGCGCTTATAATCGTCGAGGATTGTTTTCTGGACGACGTTATAACCGTGCCCGACGCCGCGGTAGGTGTGGAAGGTTCCAGCATATATCTTAAAAAAGGCGAGGAAATAAGCGTAATCGATTTGCTTTACGGGCTTATCATGCGGTCCGGAAACGACGCGGCGACGGCGCTTGCGATTCACCATAGCGGAAGCGTAGAAAAATTCGCGCAAAAAATGAACGAAAGAGCAAAAGAGCTCGGCGCTGAAAGCACGAATTTTACCAATCCGAGCGGGCTTCCCGACGATAACCACTATACAACGGCAAGGGATTTATGTAAAATCGCCTGTACGGCAATGAAAAACGATACATTCAGAAAAATTGCTTCGGCAAAATCTTATAGCGGAGATTTCCGCAGTTATTCAAGCAAGAATAAAATGCTCTATAATTACGAAGGGGCAAACGGCGTAAAAACGGGTTACACAAAAAAAGCCGGCAGATGCCTTGTTTCCTCCGCCGAAAGGGACGGCATGGACGTGGTGTGCGTGGTTTTGAACTGCCCTGACATGTATGAAAGGAGCGGAAAAATCCTCGACAGCTGTTTCAGAGTTTATAAGTTGCTGAATATAGATAAAAATGCCGTATTTATGTCAGACAGAGTACTTTGCAAAACATCAAAAACCGTTAATTTTGTAGCAAAAAACGCAGAAAAAATTGATTTTAAGGTCAAGTCGGTAGGTAAACTAAAAAATATAAAAATCGGAGATTTGGTCGCTTCGCTTGAAATTTATTCTCAAAACAGCTTGATTTTAAGCGAAAATTTGTATAGTATTATTGACAGATAAATAATGTCAAGGATACTGAAATGAGATTAAATAAGTTTCTTGCGGCGGCGGGAGTCGCTTCAAGGCGGGAATGTGATAAACTTATTGCCGACGGCAAAGTGACGGTGAACGGCAAGATAGCTTTGTTGGGGCTTGAAGTCGGCGACGACGCAGAAGTTTATGTCGATGGCAAAAAGGTTGAGCTTCGAAAGAAAGAGTATTATATTTTGAATAAGCCCAAGGGATATATTTGTTCCGTTTTCGACGACAGGGGGAGAAAGACTGTTCTCGACCTTATGCCTTCCGACGCGGGCAGGATATTCCCCGTAGGGCGGCTGGATTTTGACAGCGAAGGACTTCTTATTCTCACGACGGACGGAGAACTTGCGCAAAAGCTTACTCATCCTTCCAACGAAATTCCTAAAACTTATCTTGTAAAGGTTGAGGGAACGCTTACAGAGGCGGCTCTTAATCCCATAAGAAGCGGTATCGAAATAGACGACGGTTACGTTACCAAAAAGTGTAAGGCGCACATTGTGGAGACCAACAAGACTTATACGAAAGTACACATAACTTTGACCGAGGGGAAGAACAGAGAAGTGCGAAAAATGTTCGCCGCAATTGGAAAGGAAGTCTTGCTTTTGAAAAGAATAAAAGTGGGGGAGCTTACTTTGAGAGGGCTTGACAGAGGCGCATGGCGTAAGCTTTCCGCGCGGGAAGTTGATTATTTGTATTCTCTGTAACCATAAAAAATCCAAATTAAAATTATAAAAAAAGCGGTAAAAATCCCGCTTTTTTTCATATTTTTGGTGAATTTATCATATCAAGCGCAACGGAAAAAGGAAATTGCCATAAAACTACGGCGACTATGAAGCTTATGCGCAAATCTTTACGGTTGGGCCGCTTTCAGTGCGACCGCACCATGGCCCACAAAATGCTTATGGTGGATTTTTCAACGGCTTCAAAGCGCTATACGAAAGGCGAAAACGTAAGCTAGTTTGTCTTAAATGGCAAAAGCAAATTATAAAAATTCAGATAAATTCGGGATAATCGAAGTCACGTGCGGGCAAATTGAAAATAAAATCACGGATTTTGCCAGAATTCAAGTCTTTTTCAAGGCATTTTTCGGCGGTTTCGTTTAATAATCCGATATTTTTCTTTTTCAGCAAAAGCGGAAATTCCGATCGGGAAAGGGCGGATAGAATTTCGTCCGACCTCTGTTTTTTTACCGCAAGCGGTTTCAGATAGAGTGGGGATTTAAGAAATTCCTTGCACTCGTCCTCGTACAGGTCGAGGAGATTGGCGACAAGTATCCGCTTTATACGCGAATCGGAATACCGCTTGCCGACTGCGGAAATCAGTTCGCCGTAGGGCAGTCCTACGCGGTTTTTAAGATTATTTTCAAGCCCCTCGGTACAGCCGATAATCCTTTTCAGCGTCTTTGGCGGGGTGCACAATAGTTTAAAGCGCATAAGCTCTTCAAAACGCGCCTTTTCTGCGGAAAAATCGCGTATGTCCGCACAGACTGCGGCGGGAACGTTGTATTTAACCTCTGGATTTAAAGGATTTTCCCTTATTGCGGCGGCGGAAGAAAAATTTTCTTTAAGCACGCCGTCGTTAAAGCCGCTTCCGACCCTGCGTATAGGAATTATCTTAAACCGCGCATTGGATTTTATTGCTGCTTTGGAATATTCTATGCCGAGGATATTGTTGGGTTTCGAAATGGCTTCGCCGTCTCCGCCGCAAGCGTTAAACGCCGCGGCAAAACTCTTTATGTAGCTTTGTCCGCTTTCGAGATTACGGCGTAAAATTTTTTTAAAGTCTGCGCTTTCGGAAATAATTTTCTTGGAAATGCCCAAAAAATCCGAATTTTCGTCCTCGCACCCGAAAGCAAGCGCGGCAATATCCGGTATGGCGTTTAAAATTTTTACAGCCCCTTTCGCGAAGATTTCGGCAGGCGCGACCGTGAAGGAGACGGGCAGCTCGACTACGCAATCCGCGCCGTTTAAAACTGCGTGGCGCGCCCGTGTGTGCTTGTCCATTATACATA
>CANRAI010000004.1 GCA_947628555.1 uncultured Clostridia bacterium
CTTTTGCAGTTACTTTTACAAAAATGCGCCAATTAGAACTTAATCTTACAAACTGCCACTTAACTTTACATTTGAGCTGCGTCTATTTCCTCGGACAGCTTATTCTCTTCAAGGACCTTTCTCGTATTTATTTTAAGCAACAGCTTTTTATACAGGGGAAGGGTCGCCACAAGCAATATGCCGATGCCGTAGAGTATCATTACGGCTACCGAAAGATTAAGCGATTTTTGAAGATAAGGGCGTTGCGCCAAATCATCGGCGCCGAAGTTCGAGCCGTGGTAGATATAATCGCCGACTTTTACGTAATATAGCACCTGGCTTAAAATTACTATTACGAGAAAGGCGAAAAGCACGCAAAGCATCGCAACGTTCATCTTTTTACGCTTGGGGAAAGCGCTTCCGAACACCGCCACCGAAAGAATGGAGAAAAGCGTCGTAAGGAATATCGCCATTCCGCCCCATTCCGCTTTTGAAAGCTCGGCTACCGACCGCGAGAACGTGAAAAGCCATATAAGCCACAGGAACATTATTATGATAAGATAGGTATAGGGTATCAGTTTTGTGTTGCGTTTCAGTTTAACTATAAACTTTCTGCAACGCTCTTTTATTGCCGCGCCCGCGCTTTTCTTTTCCGAAGGCTCGGAAGTCACTGCATTTACCGCGTTTTGGTTTTCTTCCATAATCTTTCCTCCTACCTAATAGCCTTGCCGTATTCCGAAACATTGCCCTTTTCGTCGGTTACGGGCAGCTCGAAGAAGTGCATCATGGCGGAGTCGAAACCGATTTCAATTTCGTCGCCGTGCTTATAGCTGCACCATTCCGCGAACTTGCAGACTACGTTTTTTACGCCCACCTTGCCGTGGACAAGTGTATTCATGCCAAGGTTTTCGTTGTTCGTGACCTGCATTTTAATTTGCCCGTCGCGGGTGATATTTTCGGGTCTTACTCCCAAAATAACTTCCCTGCCCTCGTAGGGGGCGAGAATTTGCCTTTGATTTTCATCGAGGGGATATTCAAACAGTTCGCTTACGAATTTGCCGTCCTGCACTCTGCCTTCGAACATATTCATGGGCGGCAGGCCTATAAACGTCGCCACGAATGTGTTGGCGGGCTGTTCGTACAGTTCTATGGGCGTGCCTATCTGCTGTACGCGCCCCATAGACATACACACGATTCTGTCCGCGAGGGTCAGCGCCTCGGTTTGGTCGTGAGTGACGTACATCATGGTCGCGTTCAATTTTTTGTGAAGAAGGAGAATTTCCCTTCGCATAGAGCCGCGCAATTTAGCGTCGAGATTGGAAAGCGGCTCGTCGAACAGGAACACCTTGGGGTTGCGCACGATTGCCCTGCCCATGGCTACGCGCTGTCGCTGCCCGCCCGATAGTTGGCGGGGCTTTTTGTTCAACTGCGATTTAAGGTCTAATATTTCCGCAGCCGCCATAACCTTTCTATGTATAGTTTCCTTTTTTTCCTTTCGCAGCGTCAGGGAGAAAGCCATATTCTCGTAAACCGTCATATGCCCGTACAGCGCGTAGTTCTGGAAAACCATCGCTATATCCCTGTCCTTGGGGGGAAGCTGAGTACAGTCCTTGCCGTCGATAATAAGTCTGCCCTTAGTGATATCTTCAAGCCCCGCGACCATTCTTAGCGTCGTGGATTTGCCGCAGCCCGAAGGCCCTACAAGTACAATAAATTCCCCGTCGGCAATATCGAGATTGAAGTCATATACGGCTTGAACGCCGCCGTCGTATATTTTATCTAAATGCTGTATTTTTACCTCAGGCATTGTCTCCCTCCTCTACAAGCTCTTTTTCCCTTTCGGAAAAGTCGGCTGCGGCGCGGGATTCCTCTTCGTCAAGCGTTTTAAGTGCGTTTTCAACGCTTACCGAGCCGTCCTTCACCCCCGCCTCGTGTTTTTCGAGACGGCGGCAGCGGAAATATCCGATTACCGCGGCAAGAACGAAACACGCCGCCGAAGCGCAGAGGTAGGCAAGCATTATTATGAACTCGGTTATACTTTCGGTAGGATTAAGCCAAAAATAATTTACCGTCAGATAGTTGTTTTTCAGTCCGTAAAGGGGATATCCGAAAATTCTGAATATCTGGAAAGCCGCAAGAGCTAAAAGAACTATACAGTATTTTTTGTTATAGCCCTTTATTCCTTCGGAAGAAAGGAAAGCGATAAGAAGCATAAACAAAGTGAGCACTACCGAAAAGCCCATGGTAAGATTGGAAAATCTGGTAGCTACCGTCATGCCGTTGTTCATTACTGTGGAAAGCTTGATGCCGTACAGAAGCATGAAATACAGACAGTTGAAAACAAGTCCCAAAAGCGCAAGATTTGCGGGCAGACTGTTCTTTTTATAGCGGAGAATATCGTCCGTAACTATCTGTTGATTGGGATTAAGCTCTTTCATTATGCCGCCTCCTTTGCGATATCCCGTTCCAGAAGGGCTTTTTCGCCCTTCATTAGTTTTACTTTCCAGATAAGGTTAAGCGCAACCGCTACGGCGTCGGCAAGCGCAAGAAAACTTGTAACGAAACTTATTACGAACATCATAGGAGATTTGGAAACGGAAGGTCCGCCAATACCCGCGGATATCTCTATGTAAAAATTCAGTTCCTCCCAATCCATTCCGTAAAAACTGCCCATCAGCACTGCCGTAAATATAATGCCGTACAGCGCCACGGCAAGCGCGGTTGCAATGACGAGTCCCGAAGATACATAATTCGTTGCGTAGTAATTACGGCGCTTGTTCGTGTCGGTTATAAACAGCGTAACCGCGGCGCAGATATAAATGATAGTTAGTGTGAACATTACGTTGACAAAGCTTTGCGCGCCTGTGCAGAAGTCCCCCGCAAGTTCGGGGTAGTCTTTGCCGTAATATGCGATATCGTTAAGGTTGCCGCTTAAAAACACTATCGCGCTAACGAAAGTCAAAGCGCCTAATATAAGCGAAACCAGACACAATATCCTTTGAAATTTCATCTGAACCTTCATATTTAAGCTTCTCCGAAACATTTTTTTGCCTGCCCGCCTGCGCGGGCAGGCAAAATTTATTTTAATCGCGGTGTTTTAAATGTCGGGTTAATTACTGAAAGATTTGATAGAGAGACTTTAAAGTAGTCCATGCAGCCTTGTAGATATTTACGCGTATGTCCATTCCGGCTTTTTCCACCCAGTAGGCATATTCTTCGCCGTCCGCTTTAAGTCCGCCGTTGCCCTGTTCGCCGAGAATATAAATGTCGGAGCCCATCCATTTCTGCGTGCCGAAGCCGTAATACATAACTTCGAGATATACGTTCATGCCTTCGCCCTTGGTGCTGCTGCTGCGGAAGAATTGGCCTAGTTTGGTCTGTGTGTCGTTTTTAAGCGTTGTCTGATGGTTAGTTGTAAGAGGATAAGCCGTCGGGGAGATGAAATACCAGGGCGAAGCCGCGTCCTTGGGGTCAACCGCAACGTGCTTGATAACACCCGCGGTTATAGCTTTATCGACTATGGAAGCTCCGTCTCTGCCGCACTCTGCCGTGCACTGGAATTCGAAGCCCTGATTCTTGTTGCCTATGGGAAGGGTCGTGCCGAGTACGTAACGCGCATAGTTGGTATAGCTGCCCACCTGGTTTATAGTAAGGTTGCCCTTATTCTGCTGAACGGTATGGTCCTGATTATCGGAACCTTTTACCTTAATCTCTTTGCCGGAGAAGAGAGCATAGTTGGCTTTCGTGATTTTGGGAACTATTCTGCCGCCGTATTCCGTGCCTTCATATACTTTTCCGTTATATACGAACACGCCGTTTTCGCCCGTCTTGTATTCGGCCTTAACTTCGTACTGCGCGGGGATGTTGCCGTATGCCGCCGTCTTTAACGTCGCCACATCTTCGAGTTTGAGATCGGATTCCTTTGCATACCAGAAGCCGTTATCGGAGGATGTGCCCGCAGTTTCGTCATAGCTGTCCGTTGACGAAGGAGTTCCGTAAGTCATGAGAATCTGTCCGTCCTCGGAGAACAGGAAGTCTATAAAAGTAAGCACAGCCGAGAATTTATCGGGATTGTTCGAAACCGCTTCAACGGGAATGCAGAAGCCCGTATTCTTGACTGAACGCCAGCTTTCGGTAAATCTCATAACCGTTTCGTGCGTGCCGTCATCGTCAACGTCCCATCTTGAAACGGGAGTCAGTATGGGCGCATAGTTGTAATCGGGATCGGCCTCCTGCGATACGCCCGTCACGGCGTTCTTCGTCTGCGTCTGTATATAGTCGTAAGACATTGCGCCGAGAACATTGGATTTTTCGTTTCTCCATGAATTGAAGCCGTCCGCTCCCTCTTCGCCCGTATAGAGGATGCCCTCTTTTGCAAACGCGCTAAAATAGTTAAGCGCGTTGTAGGAATCGGCGTTCTGGCGGGAATCACGGAGCTCGCCGTTATTATCAATATAGATATATTCAAGTCTTGAACCGAGTCCGCGCACGCCGTAGAGCTCGCTTGCCATGGTGAGAAGCATTACGCGCCTCTGCGAGGTAGCCTGTCTTGCCACGATGCCGTATAGCGGACCCTCATCCTCGTCGAGGTAATCTTTGTCGCAGACCATCGCACGCAGAGTTGCGGCAAGAAGGTCAACGTCCCAAGCCGCGGAAACGCTGTTGAATACTTCAGAAGGCTTGGTATATGCGGGGGTGCCTTCGGTGGCGGTAGCGCTTTCAACTTTAAGGTATGCGACCTTGATATATTCGCTTACGATTTTTGCAAGCTGGTCGCCCGTGACATTGCCTTGCCTTGCGTTTATGACATGGTTCTGTAAATCTACGATATTGCCGCTTTCGCTAGAATAAGGTGTGTACGTCACAGCGCGCATAGCCTTATAAAGTCCGGAATTGCTGTCATTTGCGGCTGCAAGCGCCTTGCCGTAATCGAGCCTTATGAAAATCTTATTGCCGTCCTCGCCTACGGATTCAACCGTATAGCTGTCTTCGGCTTTCGTGCCCATATAAGCCTTAATTGCTGACTCTCTGTACACTATGCTTCCGTACTGGTTGGTAAAGTTGCCGTCCTTATAGGAATCCTTTTCCTTCGCCTGCGCCGCGAACGTCTTGAAGTTTTTGGAATCCAATTCATTGTCGAGAATCTTTTCAACCCAGTCCTTGCGGATTGTATTGTAATATTCTATATCGTTGTTGCCGTCGAAGTAAGGTGCGGCATACATACCGCCGTTCGTATCGCCCGTAAGGGAATACTTTGTAACTGCGTTGGCATCGAGGAACGCTTTGTAGTTGGGCATATAGTCAAGCCAATCCGCAAGATTAACGAAATTGCTCGTATTCTGGTTGATTGCCGAAAGCGAACCCGTTATTATGTCGTAGCTGGCAAGAGTTTTTTCAGTAACGGCGTTGGTTATCTGCGATTCGGAGCTGAGGTTTGTGTACATATCCTTCGCGTCGATTTTAAGCTGGGAAGCCATTGCCGCCCATGCGGGTTTCAGGTTGCCCGACGAATAGGATTTTCCGTCTATCATATAGGTAGCGCCGGACAAATCGCTGTTGGTATAGCTTATACCCTGCGCGTTGCTGTTCTGGTTGCCGACGTTGAAGTTTACAACCGTGCCCTCAGCATAGGTAAGCTTGCCGTTCTCGTCAGTGTTCACTTTAAGGTTCCGACTGCCGCTCTCTTTGCCCGAATCGCCTGGCTTGCACGCAGCCATGAACGCAACCGAACCGAGCATTGTGCCTGCCATAACCGTGGCTACGAAAGCCGTGGTCATCTTCTTGAATTTGTTCATATTAATCTCCTATAAATATTTTTTATTCCTTTTTAAAATCATTTTTGAAATTTCGCATGGAAGCGATTATTCTTTTACGCCGCCCATGTTTACGCCTTTGGCGAAATACTTCTGGATAAACGGATATATTACAAGTATGGGTATTACGCCGCAAATTACCATAGCATAGACTACCGACATTATGGAAGCTTTCGTATAGTCAACGCTTTCCACTATTTTCCATTCGTCAACGTTATCTACGCTGGGGGTTTCGATAAGCCCCGAATATGAATCTATGAAGTTTCTTATCTTGACCTGCACGGGCCAGGAGAATTCCTGGTCGGGCATCATACGCATAGCCCAGAAATAGCCATTCCAGCGGGATATGCCGAAGAATAGCGCCACGGTCGCGATAGTGGCTTTGCTCATGGGAATATAGACGTTGAAAAGAATCTGCATTTCGGTCGCGCCGTCTATCCTCGCCGCTTCCTCTATCTCCGAAGGCACGCCCTCGAAAGTATTTCGAAGTAGTATTACGTTCGTCGCGTTCATGCCCATTGCAAGGATAATAAGCCATTTCTGGTCGAAACCCGAATCTGAATATTGAAGCCCCGCAAATCCGGCGAGAATATTGCCCGTAGCCTGATAATTGAGGAATTGGGGAACGATACCTGCCGAGAACCACATTGTGAATACGAGGAAGAAGTTGAACGCGTGGCGGCCCACAAGTCTCTTTTTTGAGAGGGCGTACGCGCCCATAATCGTATATACAAGGCACCATACCGTGCCCACAAGCGCAAGGAAAAGCGTGTTGGCGTAGCTGACCCAGAACATATTGTCCAAAAATACGTACTTATATGCCTGTATATTCGGTTCTACCGGCCACAGAATTACCTTGCCATGCGAACTGAACGAGGAGCTTATCGCATATACGAATGGATATACGCACATGAGCGCGAAAGCTATCAAAAGAACGTAAGCGATGATTTTGAATATCAGTTCGCTGATTTCCGTTTTACGTTTCATAGGTCTGCTTTCTCCTTAATACAAAGAAACATTCGCCGCTCTTCTTGCGACGGAGTTCGCGCCTATAACAAGTATCATGCCTATCAGGTTATTGACCATTTCGGCTGCGATACCGAGGGTTGCGTTGCCTTGCTGGGACCACCTGTTGGACAGGGTAGCCACTATGTCGGCGGATTCGTAGTTGGAAGCGTTGGACATCAGATATACTTTCTCGTAGCCTACGGAAAGAAGGGAGCCTATCTTCATGATAAGCATTATGACAACCGTCGAAAGGATACTTGGTATAACCACGTATCTCATCTGCGCCATCTTCCCCGCGCCGTCAATCTGCGCCGCCTCATACGAAGTCGGCGAAACAGCAATCACTGCCGCGAAATAGACGATAGAGTCGTAACCGCCGTGTTCCCATATGCCCGTAATTTGATAAATTGCCCTGAAATACCTTTGGGTGAACACAAGCCCGTTGCGCGCGCCCATCACCTCGGCGGCAAACTTTTCCGAATGGGGAAGCCACATCAGGAATTGCGAAATGATGCCTATGCCTTCCGTACCGCCTTGTCCCGAAGTAGAGCCGCGGAAAAGAACGATTGCCAGCGCAGTTATGATAACCGTTGACATAAACTTGGGAAGATAAACGCACACTTGCAGAATCGACCTGGTTACGTTTGACTTGACCTCATTAAAGAACAGCGCCAGAATAATCGGGAACGGAAAACCGAACAGAAGTCCGTAGAACGCGATTATGAACGTGTTCCTGAACGCCCGCCAAAACTCGTACTGCATAGCCCCGAAAAACAGCATCTTGAAGTTCGCAAGACCCACCCATAGCTGGTCGCTTACTTCCAGGGCGCTGTCGGGGTCCTTAAAGGCGGCAAATAACTCTTTCATAGGCAGATAACGCCAAAGAAGGTACACCAATAACATGGGTACCAACATCAAATAAAGCCGCCAGTCTTTAAGGATGGTCAATCCGGTCGTCTTCCACTTGTTTCGCTCAGTCTCGTCCCTTACCTTCTGATCGGCGGCCATGGAATACGTCCCGGTCGCCTCGTCGTAGATAAGGAAGTCGTCATATTTGAGTTTAAACATGAAAAATCTCCTCCATACCACTTAAAGTAAAGTATTTATTTAAAAGCGGTTTCCCGCGGATTACCTTTTAAGTGTTGTTGCGTGCTTGCGGCAGCAAGCACGCAGAAGGGCCTTTCTGCATCGGCATTAAATTTTGATTTCGCAATACGTATGCGTTTATTTACTGCGGACCGAACGGCTATTGCCATTCGTCGTCGCGTTTATTAAGAATAGATATAGTTTCCCCGTCCAACTCTATCGGCTCGTCGCCGAATTCGTCGCGCCGCATTTTTTCAAGTTTCTCCTCTTCTATGCGTAGAAGGTAGTGCTTCTGGTCCTCGAATATTCCGTCAAGCCTCCGCATACCCGCAATAAGCAGCAGCCCCACGGCAAGCGAGATTAGCTCCCATAACTGGCCTGTAAGCGCTTCGGCGAAGTTTATGCCGAAACACGCCGCAACGGCGGCCCTGCCAAAAACGGTAAGAAGCCAGCCTATTAAAACCATAAGCAGGGAAAGATACACAGATTTGCGGATTCGTTCTTTACCGACAAAACGCGTAAAAAACAACAAAAGTATCACGAAGGCGTTGCCCGCGCAATAGATAACATAACTTTCCAATCCCGCCCCGCTCAAAAGGCAAAACAGCGCGCCGTCCCCTATGGCGTAAAATACGGAAATCCAGCCCCAGCGCATCAGTACAAGCACTGTAATGGGCACCATGGGCGAAAAAGTAAAAAACGCGCCGTTACCCTCGAACGCCTTGAAGGCGAAATGCAAAATGAGTTCAAACGCCGCCGAAATCGCCGCAAATATTAACAAATCCGTAAATCTGTATTGTTTAAAGGAAATCTTCCCCGACCCGTTCCGACGCATAGGATAATTTTACTAAAAAGTTATAAATTTACATTTTTCTTTTATATTATAGCATAGGAAAATTTAAAAATCAATACCCTTTTTTATTGTTTCACGGAAAAAGATATGCTATACTTAATACATATAAATGCAGGAGAAAAGTTATGCGTGAACTTCGTCTTACGCCCGCCGACAATCTGGCGCATATATTGAATAATCTGAAAGAACCCGCCGCTATATATTTGAAAAAGGGAATTTACAGGCAGAAAGTAAAGATAAGCGCCGACGACGTGGAATTGATTGGCGATGACCGTGAAACAACTGTTATAACTTATGATGATTATGCAAGAAAAATACACGCCGACGGCAGGGAATACAACACTTTCCGCACCTACACGCTTTGCGTGACGGGCAACCGCGTGAAGCTTAAAAACCTTACGGTGGAAAATTCCAACTCACGCCCGCAGGACGTGGGGCAATGCGTGGCGCTTTCCGTGAACGCAAAGGATTTTTATGCCGAAAACGTAAATCTTAAATCCACGCAGGACACCCTTTTCTGCTCACCTTTCCCCGACGACCTCGTGGTGCGATACCACGGATTTATCCCGCAGGACGAGTTATATATGGAGGGCGGCGCGGTGCAGATTTTCGAAAACTGCCGCATATACGGCACAGTGGATTTTATTTTCGGCTGTGGGGAGGCGTATTTCCATAATTGCAAACTGATTTCGGTAAACGATACCCGCAGACTTGGCTTTGTCGCCGCTCCAGCCCATTCTCTCGACCGTAATCGGGGATTTACGTTTATAGACTGTGATTTCGAAAGCGGCGGCGCGGAAGCAAATAGCATATATCTTGCCCGTCCGTGGCGGGATTTCGGCAAGTGCGAATTTATAAACTGCCGAATCGGTGAGCACATAAAACCCGAATTATACGACAAGTGGAACGACACCTCCCGCGACAAGACGGCGAGATTTTGTCACTTCGGGCTGAAATGTGGTTTTACGCCCCGCCCCGTTCCTTGGAGTCGGGAGCTTACCCGCGAAGAAGCTGCCGCTATCATAGCGCGCTACGAAGAGAGAAAAAGGGACATAGGGATATTTAAAATAAATTGATTTTTAAACTCGCAATACAAAACGCAGCCTTCTTAGGGGAAGGCTGCGTTTTAAATAATTTGATTTATATTATTGAACAAATCCGAAGTATGCCGCGGCGTTGTTGTAACATATGTCCTCTACGATTTTGCCGAGGCGCGGCAGTTCCTCCGCAGGATATCTGCCGCTTTCCACAAGCTCCCCAAGCATCTGACAGAGTATTCTTCTGTAATACTCGTGACGGGGATAAGCTAGGAAAGAACGGCTATCCGTTAACATTCCCACGGACTGGGAAACAAGCCCTACCTGCATAAGCGTTTCAAGGTTTTGGCGCATGCCGTCCTGCTGGTCCAAAAACCACCACGCCGTGCCTACCTGCACCCTGCCCTTAACGCCCTCTTTCTGAAAGCACCCCGCAAGTACGGTAAGCGCGTAATTGTCGCGGGGATTAAGGCAATAGAGAATGGTTTTGGGAAGTCCGCCTACCCTGTCCAGCTCGCCCAAAAGCGCGGAAAGCTTTTCCATATATTTTTCGTCCTCTATTGCGTCGAAGCCCGTATCGGGACCTATTTTTTCAAGCATACTCTTCGAATTGTTGCGGAGAGCGCCTATATGATATTGCTGCACCCAGCCGTATTTTGCATACTCTTTCCCGAGAAAAACGAGGACGTAGCCCTTGTATTTGTCCTGCTCCTCCACGGAGACTGGCAAGCCCTTCATTCCCTTGCGGAACACAGCGTCCGCCTCCTCATAGGTCGCGGGGGCGTAGCGTACGACGTCGAGCGCGTGGTCGGAAAGTTTACAACCCATATCGTTGAAGAATTTTATCCTTTCCGCAAGCGCATAGAGCATATCGCCGAGACTTTCTATCGTCTTGCCCGCCGCGTCCGCAAGTTTATTTACCCAGCTTGCAAACCAGGATAGCTCCACGTTGATAGCTTTATCGGGGCGGAACGCGGGGCGTACCTTTACTTTTAGCGTGCCGTCCGCGTTCATCTTTTTGTGCCATTCCAAACTGTCGATGGGGTCATCCGTGGTGCAAACAGTTTTTACGTTGAATTTATACATCATCTCGCGGGCGGTAAGGGTTTTTAAAACCTTATTAGCCTTTTCCCAAATTACGGGCGCGTTTTCGGCGTTGATAATTTCCTCTATCCCGAAATATCTTCTCATTTCGAGGTGTGACCAGTGATAAAGCGGATTGCCCACAAAATACGGCATACTTTCGGCGAACTGCATAAATTTTTTGTAGTCGTCGCAGGGACCCGAAATCGAATCCTCATCATACCCGCGTGCGCGCAAAGCCCGCCATTTGTAGTGGTCGCCGTATCTGTCGCCCGCGCCCAGCCAGACTTCCGTCAGGTTGCGGAATTTCTTATCCTCGTAAATTTCTTTGGGTTGAAGGTGACAGTGATAGTCGATTATGGGCATCTTTTCGGCATGGTCGTGATAAAGTCTTTTAGCCGTTTCGGTGTCCAGAAGAAAGTCCTTATCCATAAAAGCTTTCATTATAAAGTTACCCCCGTTTTGAATATTGCTATCTCCCTTGTGTTATTCAATTCGTTTTTTGCGGGCTTGCCGTTTGCCGTTTCCACAACGAGGCCGATAAGCTTTTCAAGCTGCGCGTCAAAACCGCTTTCAAGCACCTCGCCCGCGTTGAAATCTATCCAATTCGCCTTGTTCTTCGCAAGGTCGGAATTGGTAGCGATTTTAAGGGTAGGCACAAATCCTCCGAACGGCGTGCCTCTGCCCGTTGTGAATAAAACCAGGTGGCAGCCCGCCGCCGCAATGTTAGTTACGGCGCACATATCGTTGCCGGGTCCGTTAAGCAAATTCAGCCCCTTACGCGTGACAAAGCCTTCGTCGAACACGACGTCCTCTACGGGACCCGAGCCCGATTTCTGCGTACAGCCGAGCGATTTATCTTCAAGCGTGGTGATTCCGCCCGCCTTATTGCCCGGCGAGGGATTTTCATACACTTCCTGCCCGTTCTTTATGAAATATTCCTTAAATCCGTTTATAAGTTTTACGATTTTTTCAAAAGTGGGCTTATCCTTTGCCCTGTTCATAAGCAGTTGCTCGGCGCCGAACATTTCAGGCACTTCGGACAAAACCGTCGTGCCGCCCGCCGCAACGATATAATCGCTGAACCTTCCGACAAGGGGATTTGCGGTTATCCCGGAAAGCCCGTCCGAACCGCCGCACTTCAAGCCGATTTTAAGGCAGGATATATCCCGCTCTTCCCTTCTGTCACCCTTGATTACGTCCGCAATTTCCTTGACAAGTTTCACGCCCTCTTCTATTTCATCACCGACTTCCTGGCAGACGAGGAATTTTATTCTTTTAGTATCAACTTCTCCGAGAGAAGCTTTAAACGCGGACATCTGGTTGTTTTCACAGCCGAGCCCCAAAACAAGCACGCCGCCCGCGTTGGGATGGTAAACCATTTTACCGAGAATCAGTTTTGTCCTTTCGTGGTCCTCACCAAGCTGCGAACAGCCATATGGATGGGTATATGCGAAAACGCCATCAAAGCCCTCCGCGCCGTATCTTTCAAGAAAAGTTTGGGCAATCAGCTTCGCCTGTCCGTTGACGCAGCCCACGGTAGGAATTATCCAAAGCTCGTTTCTTATGCCCACGCCCCCGTTTTTTCGGGGATACACGTTGACCTTGCGCCCCTTTACCGCGGGGAGCGGTGTAGGGATTTTGTGATAGGAATATTCCAGCTCGCCCTTTAAATTTGTGTGTGCGTTGTGGGTGTGAACGTGTTCGCCAGCCGCGATATCCGCCGAAGCATAGGCTATCGGGTTGCCGTATTTTATGATATGTTCTCCCTTCTTTACGGGTTTAAGCGCGAATTTATGACCTTTTTCAACGTCGTCGAGTAGGATTACCCCCTCATACGTCTCGCCTTTTTTCAAGTCCGAGAGAGCTACGGCGACGTTATCCAAAGCGTTTATGATAATTGTCTTAACCATTTACAAATTCCTTTACGGCGTACCTCATGCCCTTTGAAAGAATGGCTTCGAGGAATTTCGCCACCGTCGCCGTGATTTCGAGGTGAATATCGTTCATGTCCGTCTCCCATGCCTCTTTCAGACCGAGCGCGGCGCGCGCAAGTTTAAGGCAGTCGCCGTCGAAGTTATCCCAAAGCTCTTTCCACTTTGCAAGGAACGCTGGGTCGTCTTTCAAAGCGATATCCTCGTTCCCCCTTTTGCCTCTGTGGAATACGACAAGCGCCGCGAATGAAAACAGCAGATGTCCGGGAAGCGCACCCTTTATCCTCACATAGTCCGTAAGCGTGGGCAAAAGCCTTGTCCTGAATTTGGTGGTGGAATTTAAGGCGATAGACATAAGCTCGTGGCGGATGAAGGGATTGCGGAATCTCTCTATTACGCTCTCGGCAAACGACGTCATTTCGTCCTGCGGCAGATTTATTGTCGGATTGACTTCGTCGAACACGAAATCGCGCACGAATTTGCCGATTACGGGGTCATCCACAGCCTCTCCCACGGTGTCTATGCCGCACAGATAGGCTACGGGTACCATTGCCGTGTGCGAGCCGTTCAGAATTTTAACCTTGCGCTGCTTATAGGGCTTTATGTCGTCCGTGAAAATAACGTTCAGCCCCGTACTGTCCGCAGGCAGGTTTTTCTGTATATGAGGCTCTTTTTTCAGAACCCAAAGATGAAATATTTCGCCTTTTACGACGTTGTTGTCTATATAACCTGTCTCGTTACGGATTTCCTCTATTTCGTTTTTCGGATATCCGGGAACTATTCTATCTACAAGCGTTGAGGTAAAATGATTGCAATTCCGCATCCAGCTTATAAATTTTTCGTCCATTCCGTTTATACGGGCAAGTTCGGTAAGGCATCTGTAAAGCTCGTCGCCGTTGTTGTCTATAAGCTCGCAGGGGATTATATCCAGCCCCTTATCCTCCGCGCCGCCGAAGCAATCGTACCTTCTTTTAAGCAGTGCGAGAAGCTTACCGGGAAAGCTTTTGGGGCATACCGAAAAATCCGTATCCGAAGGGTCGAGCGATATCCCCGCTTCGGTGGTGTTGGAAATTATGATTTGCAAATCCTCGCTTTCGCCGTAGGAAAGAAATCTTTCGTATTCCGTAAAAGGGTCTATGCAGTCGCCTATTACGTCAATAACACGACTGGCTTTTACCTTTTGACCACCTTTTATGCCTTCTAACCTGAGCGTATAAAGCCCGTCCTGTTCGGCTAGTTCCTTAACTCTGCCCGAAGGCATGGGCTGAACGACGGCGACGTTGGAATCTATCGCGCCCTTGTCGTTTAAGTCCTGCAAAATCCAATCAATGAACGCGCGTAGAAAGTTGCCCTCTCCGAACTGCATTATCCTTATTTTTCTTTCGGGTTTTTTAAACAGTTTTTTACTTATTAGCTCCATTTTTAACTCTCCCGTCAGCGTCTTTCCACGTCGTTTTCCACAATCTGTTCGGTCTCAGCGTCGAATACGTAAGCCGCCTTGTGCGAAACGTAGAATTTAAAATCCGAACCCATGGCGGGCGCTTTGTGCGGATTGACTTTCAAAATCATATTTATATCACCCGTATTCGCATATACGTTGGTGGTATCGCCAAGCAACTCGCATAATTCCACGCGGGAATCGATTTCATATGACAAGCCCTCGTTTTCGGTTTCTATCGCCTCGGGACGGAATGCAAATACAACTTTTCTTCCCTCCAAAGCATTTACGTCTTTAACAACGGGCGAAAGGTCGAACCGCATTTCCCCAGCGCTGAATATGCCGCCCGCCACGGTTCCTCGTATAAAGTTCATGGGTGGCTCGCCTATGAAGCCCGCGACGAAAAGATTTTTGGGATAGAAATACAGTTCGAAAGGAGTACCCACCTGCTGTATCCTGCCCTTATCCATTACTACTATTCTGTCGGACATGGTCATAGCTTCGGTCTGGTCGTGAGTTACATAAATTGTCGTTGCGCCGACAGAACGGTGAATCTGCTTGATTTCGGAACGCATCGTGACCCTCTGTTTTGCGTCGAGGTTAGACAAAGGTTCATCCATCAAAAATATACGGACCTTTCTTATAAGTGCGCGGCCCACGGCTACGCGCTGGCATTGTCCGCCCGAAAGGTTGCGGGGGAATCTGTCAAGATAATCGGTAAGACCGAGTATTTTGGCGGTAGCCTGCACTTTTTCGTCTATGATATCCGCGTCAATGCCTTCGAGCGTAAGTCCGAAACCGAGGTTTTCCGCAACGGTCAGGTGAGGATAAAGCGCATAGGATTGGAATACCATGGCGATTCCCCTTTCGCGCGAGGACATTTGGTTGGCGAGTTTACCGTCGATAAAAAATTCGCCCGCGGTGATGTCTTCGAGCCCAGCAATCATACGGAGAGTCGTGGATTTTCCGCAGCCGGACGAGCCGACAAGGCAGATAAATTCGCCGTCCTTGATTTCAAGGTTGAAGTCGTGAACGGCATGGAAACCGTTCGGATAAACCTTATTGATATTTTTCAATGTAAGCTGTGCCATTTTTATTTTTCCCCTATTATATAAATTTAGATATTTTTGTGTTGATTTCAACGCCGTTTGATAATACGCAAAATGTACTAAGCTTATGCTCGGACAAGTATTTATTTTAGGTCGCGGGTCGCTATATTATCCATATCGTCGTAAGCCTGGTTTTCGCCGCACATACCCCATATAAAGGTGTAATTGTGCGTGCCTACTCCGCTGTGAATAGACCAGCTGGGAGAAATCACCGCCTGCTCGTTATGCATTATTATGTGACGGGTTTCCTGCGGCTCGCCCATAAGGTGGATAACAGCCTCGTTTTCGGGAAGTTCGAAGTACATATACACTTCCATTCTTCTTTCGTGGGTGTGGCTGGGCAGGGTGTTCCACGCCGAACCGTCCGTTATTTCAGTCATGCCCATGGCAAGCTGGCAGCTTTCGCATACTCCGCCGATTATGAATTGGTTTATTGTGCGCTTGTTTATCGAGGACGAATCCCCTAAATGCCGCTGTATGCAATATTTCGTGTCCTCAGGCGGCTGAACGCCTTCCACGGGCTTGGTTATTTTGACGGTGGGATACGCCTTGTGCGCGGGACAGGAATTTATATAGAATTTTGCGGGATTTTTACCGTCGGCGGAAGAAAATTCAATCTCTTTCGTGCCGAGCCCTATATAAATACCCTCTTTATGGCCAATCTCCCATTTTTTACCGTCAAGCGTTATTACGCCCGCCCCGCCTATATTTATCACCCCCATCTCACGTCTTTCCAGGAAATAGGCCGTGGCGAGTTCCTTGCATGTGCCGAGCGAAAGGGAGGATTTAACGGGCATGGCGCCGCCCGCGATTATTCTGTCCTGGTGGGAATAAGTCAACAGTATCTCGTCCTTTTCGAACAGCTTTTCTATCAAATATTTTTCCCGAAGTTCTTCCGTGGTATAGCGCTTGGAATCATCGGGATGATTTGCATATCTTACGTCGAATTTCAATTCTTTCATTTCAACCGTTCTCCTTGTCTGTATTTGATTTTATGTTAAATTTTTGTTAAAGCCTTGCGGTTTCGAATTTAAGTTCGGCCTTTAAACGAATTTTATTCGCGGACAGCGGAAAAACTATACGCTATCCCATTTTTCCCTTATAAACCGTGTGCACGGGATAATATCGTCCCCCGTAGTGCCTTCGAGGACGAGTACGGCGTTTTCGTCGTACTCCTTTATCCTGCCGAGAATTCTGCCGAAATCGAACATTCCTTTCCCGGGTGCGACCTGTTTCAGCTGTCCGTCCCCGAAAACGCAGTCCTTTATGTGGAAAACTTCGATTTTATCCTCGAAAGTTCTCAAACCCTCGTCGAGAATTTCAAGGTAATTCTGGTAGTTGCCGCCGTCGAGGAAGTTGTAAATGTCGAAAATTATCCGCACGTTGTCCGAATTTACACCGTCGTAAGCGCGTTTCAACGTTTTCACGTCGTAACAGACGTGCCCCGCCGCTCCTTCCATTCCGACAAACGAACCCACGCTTTCGGCGTATGCGGCGAGGTCGCGGAAAGTTTCTATTACGGTGTCAAGCGCGTTTTCGGTGCGGTTCAATGGATTATACGTCCATTTGTCGTCGTTGAAACTGCCCGTCTCCGACCCGACCACCGAACAGCCCAAAACGCGCGCATATTTAAGATAATCTTTGAAAATCTCCTTACAGCGGAAAACTTTTTCCCTGTCTGAATGGACGGGGTTGAAATAAGCGCCCAAAAGCGCCACGGAAATGCCGCCGTTTTTAAACGTTTCACCGATACGTCTTGCGTTTTTTTCGTTTATTCCCCCCGGAACGTAATTGATTTCGTCCATAAATTTATAAGGAACGAGCTGCACAGCGGAAACGCCGCAGGCTTTCAGTTTTTCGACCGCCGCCTCCGCCCCCTTTACGCCGAGGTCGTGCGTGCGGAATGCAATTTTCATAAAATATCCTTTTCGCAACAACAGTGCGGCGGCGCGGCTGTTGCGAGGTTCAATGTCTTAATTTCTTTTCGGGCAAAAATCTTTTCGATAATCCCGTTTTATCTTTGAACGCGGCCCGAACCGTCTCCGCCCGACAAAGCCTCGACTTCTTTCCTTGATACAAGATTGAAATCGCCGGGAATGGTGTGCTTCAACGCCGAAGCGGCAACGCCGAATTCCAAAGCCGCCTTCCAGTCCTTTCCGTCGAGGAAGCCGCAGATAGTGCCGCCCGCGAAGCTGTCTCCGCCGCCCACGCGGTCAACGATGGGGCTTATACGGTAGTTTTTGGAATGATAAAATTCGCCCGTAGCGCCGTTGTAAATGCACGCCGACCAGCCGTTATCCGAAGCCGAGTGCGAAACGCGCAGCGAGGAAATCGCGTATTTGAAATGGAAATCGCGGGTCATCTGCTCGAATATGGACTTATAGCCTTCAAGTTCCAGCTCGCCGCTGGTTACATTAGTTTTGCCGAGCTTGTATCCGAGGACAAGCTCCGCATCCTCTTCGTTGCCTATGCATATGTCAACGTATTTCATAAGGTTTTTCATAACTTTTTGCGCCTTTTCGCTCGACCACAGTTTTTTGCGGAAATTCAGGTCGCAGGAGACAGTCACGCCGTGTTTCCTCGCCGCTTTCAGCGCCTCTTCCGTCAGTTCCGCGGCGGAGTCCGAAATGGCGGGAGTTATGCCCGTAAAATGGAACCAGTCGGCGTCCGAGAATATGCCGTCGAAATCGAAATCGGCAGCCGTAGCCGTGGATATTGAGGAATGTGCCCTGTCATAGACGACTTTTGAGGGACGCATAGCCGCGCCAGTTTCAAGATAGTAGATGCCCAGCCTTTCGCCGCACCTTGCGATATGGGGCGTTTCCACGCCGTACTTGCGCAAAGCCGCAACGGCGCACTCGCCTATCTCGTTGTCGGGAACGGCGGTTACGAATTCCGCCCTGTGCCCGTAATTCGCCAAGGAAACGGCTACGTTAGCCTCGCCGCCGCCGTAGTTTATGTCGAACTCGTCTGCTTGAATGAATTTTTCGTTGTTCGGAGTCGAAAGGCGGAGCATAATTTCGCCCATAGTTACAATCTTTTTCATATATATTCCTCACTATTATGATTTTTTTCTCACTTTTTCAATAAATGAACGGCAAACCCGTTGAATTACCGACTATCCGTTTATCTTTTCTTTGGCGGTCATTTCAATCTACCCCCACTATAAGGTATATGATAACAATATACATTATAAAATAAAAATCAACCCGTTTCTATGCACAAAACGGATTGATTTATACAAAATTTGGCAGAGAAATAACTTCGCCCTAAGCTGCGGCGAGAAGATTTTTCTCGGCCGTGCCGGGTTTCGCCGAGCGCTTTGAACCACGGCTTAGCGCGTACCTTTTCGACGGAATTTAATCCGAATGGAGCGGATTGTCAATATAAAATTTTAAAAAAGGTAAGAAAAGCGATATTGACAGAAGCTGCCGAAACATAGTATAATATAGTCAGATTTGGTATTTTGGAGGAAAAAAATGAACGGATTTATCTACAACGTACCGACAAAGGTGTACTTCGGCGACCACCTGAATATGCTTGCGCCCGAATTGAAGAAGTTCGGCAAACGCGTTTTGCTTACTTACGGCGGCGGCTCGATAAAGCAATCCGGACTTTACAACAGAATAGTCAGCGAAATCAAAAAGGCGGGGCTTGAACTGCACGAGCTTTCGGGAATAGAACCCAACCCCCGCATAGAAAGCGTGCGCAGGGGCGTGAATTTGTGCAAGAAAAACGAAATAGACGTAATCCTCGCCGTGGGCGGCGGCTCGGTTCTCGACGCCTCCAAGTTCATGGCGGCGGGCGCGAAAGTTGACTTCGACCCCTGGCTGTTCCTCTCCGAAAAAAGACCGGTTAAAAAGGCTTTGCCACTTATTACCGTACTTACTCTTTCGGCCACAGGCTCAGAAATGGACGGCGGGGGAGTAATCACTAATCTGAAAACCAATGAAAAGCTGGGCAGGGCGGACGACCTGCTGCGCCCCAAAGTATCCTTCCTGGACCCCGCGCTGACATATACGGTGTCCAAATTCCAGACGGCGGCGGGCGCGGCGGATATACTTTCGCATATTATGGAAGAATATTTCACCACCGAACCCGACCTTTATATGCTTGACGGAATTATGGAAACTCTTATGAAAACCGTCATAAAGTATGCGCCCATGGCTTTGGACGACCCCGAAAACGAAGAGGCGCGCGCAAACCTTATGTGGGCTTCGAGCTGGGCTATAAACGGATTTATAACGGGCGGCAAAACGCACGAATGGAGCGTCCACCCCATGGAACACGAGCTTTCCGCTTTCTATGACATAACCCACGGGCTGGGGCTTGCCATTCTGACCCCGCGCTGGCTTAAATACTGCCTCAACAAAAACACGCTGCCGAGGATTTGCCAATTCGGCGTGAACGTCCTGGGGATTAGTTCCCAGCTTGCGCCCGCGCTTGTGGCAAAGCGCGCCATAGAACAGCTTTCGAACTTCCTGTTCAAGACTTTGGGATTAAGCAAAACGCTTACCGAAATAGGAATAGGCCGCAAGGACTTCAAGCAGATGGCGCAGAAAGCCACCTGCGGCGGAATTATAAATGGTTTTATTCCCCTTAACGCCGACGACGTGGAAAAAATCTACGAAATGTGTCTTTGAAAAACTTGCCGATACGGGTTAAGCCCCCGAAGCGCAGCCTTGCGCTTCGGGGGCTATTTACGCGACAGGCCGAACTGCCAAAGGCGATGTAAAGTGGGAATTTAAATTTTGACCAAATTTTATAAAAGTATTGAAAATGCGGGCGAAAAGTGATAAAATGTTAATTGGTGGTAGTTGTACCGCCCGACTTTACGAAAGAACTTTCAGGTGAATCATGCAATACGAAAACCCCGTGATACTTTCAGACTATTCCGACCCCGACGTAATCAGAGTGGGCGGCGACTTTTATATGGTGGCGTCCTCCTTCAACCATGTGCCGGGCGTGCCCGTCCTCCATTCGAAAAATCTTGTGGAGTGGGAACTTATAAACTACGTATTGCCGCAAATACCCTTCGAACGCTTCGATAAGGTCCGTCACGGCGAAGGCGCGTGGGCGCCTTCACTGCGTTTTCACGACGGAAAATTCTACTGTCTTATACCCTTTCCCGACGAAGGAATTTTCGTATCCGAAACGGACGACCCGTACGGGAAATGGTCGCTTATACGCCCGCTTCTCGTCGGCAAGGGCTTCGAAGACCCCTGCCCCATATGGGCGCACGGCAAGTGCTTTGTGGCGTTCGCGTTCGCCAAAAGCCGCATAGGTTTTAATTCGCGCATTGCCGTTTTCGAAACCGATTCCGAACTTAAAACTCCCGCCGACAAATACGCTTACGTGTATGACGGCCACGACCACAACCCCTGCATAGAAGGTCCGAAATTTTACAGACGGGGCAAGTATTTTTACATTCTCGCGCCCGCGGGCGGCGTTTCTTCGGGCTGGCAGACGGCACTGCGTTCGGAAAAAATTTACGGTCCTTACGAAAGCAAAATAATTATGACGCAGGGTGGAACGGATATAAACGGGCCCCACCAGGGCGCGCTTATAGACCTCGACGACGGCGGCAGAAAATGGGCGTTTATGCACTTTCGGGACATGGGCGCTTACGGCAGGACGACGTACTTGCAGCCCGTGAAATGGATTAACGATTGGCCCCTTTGCGGCGAGCTCGACGGCGACAACCTGCCGGGGCACCCCGTGCGATTCGGCGAATATCCCGTGAATTTACAGACGGGCTACACGATAGACCCCAACGACGAATTTGAGGGTGACAGGCTTTCGCTTAAATGGCAGACGCCCGCCAACCCCGCGGAGGGCTGGTATTCGTTTAAAAAGGGCTTGAAATTGAACTGCGTTTATTATGACAAAAACGCTCTGTCCGACTTGCCGCAGCTTATAATGCAAAAAGTCTGTTACGCGAATTTTTCCATAAAATGCAAGTGCAGGCTGAATCTTTTAAACGACGGCGACGAAGTAGGACTGACGGTGTTCGGCAAGGAATATTCGTACATATGCGTAGTGCGCGCGGAAGGAAGGAATTACCTTGAAATAAGAAAGGGCGAAATCGGCGGCGAAGAGGACGAAACGCTTTGCCGCAGCCAGCCATACGACGACAGATACGTCACATTCCAGATAACTGCGAAATCCGAAGACCCTAACCGTCTTGTAATAAAATACACCTTCGGCGGAAGCGCGTTCACGCGGAAATTTTATGCCGCCCCGGGTGTATGGACTGGCGCAAAGCTTGGAATATACGCGCGTTCGGGCGTTCAGTCGGACGGATACGGAATATTCAAATTCTTCCGCGTCACCTGCACCGATAAAAGGGTGAAGAAATAAGCGGCAAAATCGTGTTTAAAGGAGAAAAATTGTCAACCGCAAAGGGACGGAAAGTTAAATATACCCTTTTTACGGGCAAAGCGCTTTTTCTGCTTATTGCGCCGATTGTGGCGGAGTCCGCTCTTTCCATGTCTTTGGGGCTTGTCGATTCCTTTATGGTCAAGGATATAGGCAACCTCGGCAAGGCGATGGGCGCGGTTTCAAACGTGGATCAGATTTCGAACCTGATCATTCAACTTTTTACCGCGTTTGGCGCGGGCGGCGCGATACTTACTTCGCAATACCTCGGCGCGGGCAGAGAGGCTGACGCCAACAAATCGGCAAAACAACTTTTCGTGCTGATGCTTTCTATGTCGCTTGCGGTTATGACGGTTTGCCTTGCGTTTAACCACGGTATTGTAAACCTGTTTTTCGGGGATATGGACGGAGAATATCTGTCGCACGCATACACGTACTTTTATTTTATGGCGGCAAGTTATCCCTTCCTTGCGATTTTCAACTCCTGCGCGGCGCTTCTACGCGCACAGCGCAAAAGCATGAACACTATGCTTTCAGGTGCAATTAGCTTTCTTATCAACGTGGCGTTCAACTCCCTTTTCATCTACGTATTGGACTGGGGAATCGCTGGCGCTGCGGCGGCGACGCTTATTGCCCGTATCTTTCCCGCCGTGTTCTGCTTTATATTGCTTTCGAATAAAAAGAATACGGTCAGCATAAAACTGTTCGAAAAATTCCGTTTCAACGGCGGAATGTTGAAAAATATAGCTAAACTCGGCGTACCTAGCGGTATAGAAAACAGTCTTTTCCAGCTTGGAAAACTTATGACGGCTTCATTTATAGCCATTTCGGTATATAAGGTATTCCTTGACGGAAATCCCCTTAACACAGCCGACGGAAACATAACGAATTTCCATGTGACCGCCAATTCCATAGCGATGAACATAAACTCCATTTCATCTATTGTGGGCAACGGCATAAACACTTCCGTTTTAACTGTTATAGGTCAGGCGGTCGGGCGTGGCGACATAAATCAAGTAAAATTTTACATAAGACGTATGCTGCTTATCTCCTATATAGGCAACGCGTGTTGCGTTGCGTTCGCCATGGGAATGTCGCCCGTGCTGATAGGGGTTTTCGGCAGCAACATAACCCCTGAAACCGCTAAGATTGCGCAGAACTGCCTGTGGCTGTGCCTTACGGCGCAGTTTATAACCTACCCCCTTTCTTTCGGGCTGCCCGCAGTTTTAAAGGCGACAAGCGACGTAAAATACGTCATGGTCGCGGCGATTATGTCCATGCTTATCTTCCGCGTAGGCCTTTGTTTCGTACTGACAACCGACCGCCTTCCTTTTCAGCTCGGAGCGATGGGCTTATGGACGGGAATGGTTGCCGATTGGGGCGTGCGCTCCTTGCTGTTCGGCGGCAGGGTGCTTTCAGGCAGATGGAAAAAGTCTTCGGGTATGCTTGACGGGAAAGCTGTAAAAACGGACGCAACTTCGGGGATTACGGAAAATACAACCCCGACCGGAGAAAGCCGTATAGTGTGCGAGCAATCCTGCGGCGTTGAAAACGCGCAAGAAAGCGCAAAAAAAGAGAGTCCGGGCGAGGAGAATTGAATATGTTTATGCAGATGTGCGAAGAAAAATATTTGCGTTTCCCCGAAGGAAAGTGCAAGGCGGTAACTTTCAGCTACGACGACGGGGTCAAAGCCGACGCGCGGCTTCTGGAAATTCTGAATAAATACGGTTTGAAGGGCACGTTCAACCTAAACAGCCTTTTGTTCGGCTGCGAATGGCGTCACAACCGGATGAGCGAGGAGCAGACGTACGAATTGTTTAAGGGACAGCCGCACGAAATCGCCCTGCACGGCGCGCGGCACGTCTTTTTAGACAAAATACCTCTGCCCGAAGCGGTCAACGAAATCGTGCAGAACCGACTGTATCTTGAAAACAAATTCGGCAGGATAGTGCGCGGAATGGCTTATGCCTATAACGCTTATACGGAGGAAATTATAAAGGTTTTGCCCGCGCTTGGGGTGGTCTATGCGCGCACCACGGACGATACGCACGCCTTTACTCTTCCCTCGGACTTTTTAAAATGGAGACCTACCGTACACCACCGTTCGCCCGAATTTACGGAGCTTGCAAAACAATTTCTGTCGTCAGCGCCCGAAAACCAGCTTAAACACCGCGAAAGTCTTTTGTTTTATCTTTGGGGGCACAGCTACGAATTTGACGACGACGGAAATTGGAACGTAATTGAGGATTTCGCAAAGGCGGTATCGGCGGACAACGGCGTTTGGAGAGCGACGAATATGGAAATTTACGAATACGTAACAGCCTACCGCTCCCTTTCTTTTTCACTGGACGGCGAAAAAGTTTATAACCCTTCCGCATTAACCGTATGGCTGGAACTCCGCGGGAAAACATATAAAATTGAACCCGCGCAAACGCTTCAATTCGACAAATAATTTGAATACCGCACTTGAAAAAGCTTATTCAATGTGTTATTATTAAAAAAAATCGGAGGAAATAACTATGATTCTTGATTTATTCAAGCTGGACGGCAAAGTGGCGATAGTCACGGGCAGCAACACAGGTTTGGGGCAGGGCGTTTGCAAAGCGTTCGCGGAAGCGGGCGCGTTCGTTGCGGGCGTTTCCCGCAGACCGAGCGCCGAAACGGCGGAAATGCTGGGTGATAAATTTTACAATATTATAGCCGACCTTAGCTCTTGCGACGTCATTCCCCGCATTATCGACGAAACGCTTGCGAAATTCGGCAGAATCGATATTCTTGTAAACAACGCGGGGATAATAAAAAGACAGGACAGCATAGAATTTTCCGAAGAAAATTGGGATTCGGTTTTAAGCGTTAATTTAAAAACGGTTTTCTTCCTGACCCAGGCGGTCGCGCGGCAATTTATAAAACAGGGCGGCGGCGGAAAAATCATAAATATCGCTTCGATGCTGTCCTATCAAGGCGGCATACGCGTACCCTCTTATACGGCTTCAAAGTCGGCAATCAAGGGGATAACTATGACCCTTGCCAACGAATGGGCGAAGTATAATATCAATGTGAACGGTATTGCGCCTGGATATATGGCGACTAACAACACGCAGGCTTTAAGGCAGGACGAAGAGCGTTCCGCCGACATTCTTGCGCGGATTCCTGCAGGGCGCTGGGGCACTCCCGCCGACCTCGAAGGCGCGGCTGTATTCCTCGCCTCCGCCGCGTCGAACTACGTAAACGGCTTCACGCTTGCCGTTGACGGCGGCTGGCTGGGCAGATAGTGAATTTTCCGCATTAAACGCTTTAAAAACTGACTGACTTTACGCTTTATGGAGATATAAAAAACACGACGGACACCGTCGTGTTTTTTATTCAAGTTGAAATTTTTTCGTTTTTTAATAATTACGTCCCGAATGCTTAAAGCCTTCGGGACGCGGTATTTTATAGTAAGAAATTTAATGACGTTACGGTCGATTACCAAATGCCCTGCGCAAGCATAGCTTCCGCAACTTTCTTGAAGCCTGCGATGTTAGCGCCCGCTACAAGGTTGTAACCGAGATTGTATTCTTCGCAAGCGTCAACGATTTGCTTATGGATGTTTGCCATAATGCCTTTAAGTTTTTCGTCAACTTCTGCTGCGGACCACGAAAGTCTTTCGCTGTTCTGGCTCATTTCGAGACCGGAAACCGCAACGCCGCCCGCGTTTACCGCCTTGCTGGGAGCTACCAGCACGCCGTTCTTCTGCAAATATGCAAGAGCTTCGTTGGTGGTAGGCATGTTGGCAACTTCGTTGACAATCTTAACGCCCATCTTGACAATCTTTTCAGCGTCCTCGATGCGGATTTCGTTCTGGGTTGCGCAAGGCATATAAACGTCTGCCTTTACATTGCCCCAAGGCTTCTGACCTGCGTGGAATTCCGCGCCGAACTTATCTGCATAATCCTGAACTCTGTTGCGGCACGAACTTCTCATTTCAAGCATATAATCTATCTTCTCGCCGGAAATGCCGTCCTTATCGTAAACATAGCCGTCGGGACCGGAGATTGTAAGTACCTTGCCGCCGAGTTCGGTTATTTTGCTTGCCGCGCCCCATGCGACGTTGCCGAAGCCGGAAAGCGCGAAGGTCATACCCTTAATGTTCTTGCCAAGGTGCTTCAATACTTCTACGAGGAAGTAGGTTGCGCCGTAGCCGGTAGCTTCGGGTCTTATAAGGCTGCCGCCGAAAGCAAGTCCCTTGCCGGTGAGTACGCCGTTTTCGTACATACCCCTTATTCTCTTATACTGACCGAAGAGGTAGCCAATTTCCCTGCTGCCTACGCCGATGTCGCCAGCGGGAACGTCGGTATCGGGACCGATGTGTCTGTAAAGTTCGGTCATGAACGCCTGGCAGAAACGCATAACTTCCGCGTCGGACTTGCCGGTCGGGTCGAAGTCGGAACCGCCCTTGCCGCCGCCCATGGGAAGGCTGGTAAGGCTGTTTTTGAAGGTCTGTTCGAAGCCGAGGAACTTTATAATGCTGAGGTTTACGGAAGGGTGGAATCTGAGACCGCCCTTGTAGGGTCCTATGGCGTTGTTGAACTGTACTCTGTAACCGGTGTTTACCTGGGGATTGCCTTTATCGTCAACCCAAGCTACTCTGAACATAATCTGACGGTCGGGATTGACCATTCTTTCAAGAATTGCATTCTTTCTGTAAAGGTCCTCGTGCTTGTTGATAACGGGTTCAAGCGAGGTAAGAACTTCTTTCACAGTTTGAAGAAATTCGGGCTGATTGGGGTTCTTTGTTTCAGTTGCGGAAATTACTTCCGATACGTATGACATTTCAATTTTGCTCCTATATTTATTTGTAATTCTATTATAGAACATAAAAAATAAAAGTCAATTACTTTTTTAAAAAGTTTTAAAATATTATTTTTTTCACAATTCACAAAATGCCGCGGCGGGCTTTTTACGCCCGCCGCGGCATAATTACTTAATATTTATAATAAATATGTAATAAAAATTAACTTCGCCTAATCACCGTCTGCCGAAACCGAGACTGTGAAATCATTAAGTGATAATCCATAGCCGCCCAAAGCCGACCGCTCTTCTTGTCAATCCGTTACTTTATCGAACACAGGGTCGTCGAAAAATTCCTTTAAAGTTATGCCGAGGGTGGAAGTTATCTGGCAAAGCGTGTCGAGTTGTACGGATTTGTTATGCCTGTCAAGAATAAGGTACAGCGTCGAGCGTGGGATTCCGCCGTTCGCGCAGAGGCGGTATTTAGTCATTTTCTTTTCTTCGAGCAGCGCGCAGATTCTGCGCGCGACGGCTTCGTTCATTTCCATAAAGCTATTCTTCAATCCGTGACTTTATCAAACACAGGGTCAGCGAAAAATTCTTCAAGCGACATATTCATAGTCGCCGCAAGCTGATACAGAGTATCTACTTCCAAAGTATTGCGGAGTCGCCTTATAATAAAGTTTATAGTTTGCCTCGGAACGCCGCTCAACACGGAAAGCCTGTACTGCGACCAACCCCGCTCTTCAAGCAGCCCCTGCAACCTGATGCCGATTGCGTCAATAAGTTTCATTCTTCCACCGTCTTTTATGGTTGACGTTATATGGAAAAATTATAACTTTCATATAAGAATATTTAGTCATTTTAAATTGACAAATTTTGCCGCTTATGATAGACTTACAATGTAAACCTATGGAAAAAATTTGTTGCATTATAGATTATGTCAAAAACGAATATGAAACGGACTATGAAAACAGTATGCATCCCTTTTATAGGCAATACGTGCGAAAAACGGCGCAAACCATATACTGCCTTTTAAAAAAGGGATTCGGACATTATAATTCAACAGACGAAAACTTAAAAGAAATGATAGCCGAGCGCACCGTTGTTTTTTGCTATATCAACCCTATGTTAAAATCGTCGGAAGATATCAGGCATATAAAAAAGCTGGTTGAATACTGCGACTTTGTATGTATGGTTTGCAATTATGAAAACAAAAAGGTTTTTGATATAATGAAACGTGACCCTGACAGAATATATACGGACTACACAGAATTTTTAAGCATTGCAACACTGCAAGGAATGTCTGAGCTTGCAAGCGAGGAAGATAAACAACAGCTTATAAAACTTATAATTTAAGATTACAAAAACGGCGGCGCGAGGAATTGCGCCGCCGTTTTCGTGTATTAAAAAATCAGAGAGTGATTGTGTGAGTTATTTTTCCGCAGTCTTTTCATTGCGGCAGTCTCCGTGACAGGCGCCGCAGGAAGGGCAGCCCTCGCAGCCGCAAGAGCAGCCGCTTCCCTTATGCCGTACTTTGCGGTATATGCCCGCCCCCGCCACCGCGACGACGGCGGCGGATATCAAAACTATAATTACTATGTCAAAAGGGCTCATTTATTTGCTTTCCTTTTTCTGCCGAATATCGAGCATATATCGAACTTGCCCGTGTTGCGCAGAACTATCAAAGTTACTACCGCCGCGGCGACCGCAAGCCAAATAAAGCAGGTCCACCACCAACTGCCGACGGTATAAAACGCGCACGCCGCTATGTAACTTGTGCAGACCCAGAACAAAAGCGTCCATTTGAACTTGCCTTCGGGCAGTTCGGCTCTCGCCGTAGCGCACGCCGCGAAGCAGGGAATCGTCGTCATATTGAAGATTATGAATGCAAGTATTGCGGGAATGGATATGCCCGTACCGGCTATCATTGCGGTAGCCGCGTCCACCGCGCCCGTCTCTGCTTCCCAATCTATATATTGCCCGGCGACGATTGCCGCCAAAGCGCCGAATGTCGCAACTACGTTTTCCTTTGCGACAAGCCCCGTTAAAGCCGCCGCCGCGAAAACCCAGCCGAACGCCGTAAGCTGCGAGCCGAAGCCCAAAGGCGTAAACAGAGGCTGTACAAGCATACCTATGCCGCCGAGAATGGATTCGTTGGCGCGGACGTTTACAAGCCCTTCTATCCCTTCAAGCGAAGCCCACTTTACGGGGTCGGACTCGAACAGTTCCTGCGCGTCCTGCAATAAAAATTCCCAATTCCAGCTGAACGACTGCAATATCCATATTATTACGGTAGAGGCGAAAATTATCGTGAACGCCTTTTTGACGAAATGTTTGGCTTTATCCCACAGGTGAATCATCAGATTTTTAAATCTGGGCCAATGGTACGTGGGAAGTTCCATTATAAACGGTGGAGTTTCTCCCTTTTGGGTAGTGTTGCGCATAAGTAAAACAGCCAAAATCGCAATACATACGCCCGAAATGTACATGGCAAAGGTTATGGCGTCAACATTGCCCACGCCGAACACAGCCAGCAAACCGCCCGCCATTGCCGTTAAAATAGGCAGCTTCGCCCCGCACGAGAAGAAGGGAATTACCCTTATTGTCGCCGTCCTCTCCCTGTCGT
>CANRAI010000005.1 GCA_947628555.1 uncultured Clostridia bacterium
TGTAACAATAACTTCTATTTCTCGTTTGTAAGACTAACTTCCTATCACTCGATAGAACTTACTTTTTCAATTGAGGGAAAGTAAACTGATTTTCGCTTTGCACACTATTGTTTCATTATTTTGTAAATTTTTTTCAGAGTATTTAGTCATTTTTTTCTCCTAAGTATTATTTTTACCGTTAAGCTTAACAATTATATTATAGTTATATTTAACTATAATGTCAAGTAAAATTTGGTGCATTTGTAGTTAAAAAATGTAGTAATATATTTCTAAGGTAGATTGAATTGAATTTTGATGTTGTTAAAAAGCTGAACAAAATGAGATTGGAAAGGAATTTGAGCGTATATAAACTTGCTTATCTTTCGGGTTTAAACCAAAGCACGCTTGCAAACACCTTTTCCCGCGGACTTGTGCCTTCAATCGTAAATCTGGAAGCAATCTGCGATGCTATGGGCGTAAGTTTGGCTCAGTTTTTTACAGAGTCGGAAGAGGATTTCAAGTTGACCGAAAAAGAGCGGCAAATGCTTATAAATTATAGAAGGCTACCGGAAGAAACACGTGACCTTATAGGGAAATTGATAGAAAAGTATGTTGATTTAATTTGAATAGGCGTGATATATAAACAATATTTTATTTAAAGCGGCTGTGCAAACGGATATTTGCACAGCCGCTTTACCTATAAAAACCGGACTTATATCAAAGGGGCGAAAAGGCGCAGTATGAAGCGCGAAAGCCGCTTTGCGGTAGAAATTTTTCCCTCGGTCAGCGGCAGAGAGACGGAAAGGCACCTCATAAAATCCGCCTCCGCGTCGTCGCAGATTTTTCCGCCGAACATTATCCCACATTCGTAATTGAGCCGCATGGAGCGGAAGTCGAAATTATAGCTGCCGAGAAAGACTTCATTGTCGCAGATAACCGATTTTGCGTGCATAAAGCCTGGGGTAAATTCAAAAAATTTTACGCCGCCGTCCTCCATAATGTGCGCCGTGGCTTTTGAAAGCTCGAAGGCGTACGGCTTATCCGGAACGTGCGGAAGAATTACTTTCACGTCAACGCCGCGCTTTGCCGCAAATTCCAGCGCGCCCGCAAGCCGTTCGCTAACGCAGAAGTAGGGGGTCATAATGTGTATTCGGCTCTTTGCGCCGCTGATTTTCTGAACGTAAAGTTCCTCGCAAAAGCCTTTGGCGGGTGGATTGTCGCAGTAGGGCAGACAAATTTTTTCTCCGCCGAAGGGAATTTCCGCCGAATATTCCCCCAGCCACATGGCGTTGAACATTCCCTCAAAAACCTGCGCCGCCGCGCCGTAAACGACAATGCCGTTGTCTTTCCAAAAGCCGTAAGGGCTTGAAATATTGGCGTATTCGTCGGCAAGATTTACGCCGCCCGTAAAGGCTGTTTTCCCGTCTATCGTAATAATTTTTCTGTGGTCGCGGCAGCCGAGGCGGGAGCGCGGCACAGGGATAAGGCGGTGGAAAATTTTAACCTCCGCGCCCGCTTGTTTTAAAAGCCGTACGTCGCGCCTTCCTATTTTGAAAGCCGAACCAACGCCGTCTATAAGCATTGTAATTTCTGCGCCGTTTTTCTTCGCGCAGCGCAGGGCGTCGAGAAACAGGTCGAAGATTTTTCCGCGGCTGACTATAAAAAACTCGATACATACCCGTTTTTCCGCTTTTTTCAGTTCAGTGAAAAGCCGTTTGAAAAACAGCGAACCGTCCGGAAAATACACGGCGTCGTCATAACCCGCCTCGCAAGTGCCGCACATGGAATTGGCGCATTTCCCCAAAGGGGTGAGGGGAGCCGTTTTTGCCTTAAAAACGCCATACGTATTGCTTCTTTTGCCTGCGACGAGGTAAATTATCGCCCCCGCGAAAGGCAGCGCGGCAATTAGGACGAACCACGCGCATTTCCCTTCGGAAGCGCCGCCGCGCGACAGCAGGATGACGGAAGCCGCCGCGGAAAGCAGCCATGCACCCGCGTAAGCCGCCGCCACGGGTATCATGGAGGGGACGTACAGGCATAAAAAAATAATTGCGGCGATTTGCGCCGCAATCAATAGTACATATAAAAAATTGAGCGAGAATATTATCCTTGTTATGCGCATACAATTAAAGCGCAGGTCATAGAATCATTTTCAGTACGGTCAGTTTGCTCGAAGGCGCGGCAAGGGCGCGCTCTTTGAAAAGAGCTACGGGGTCGTATTCCGTAAGAATTTCCTTTTCGAACACATCCAGATTCACTGCTCCGTGCAAAAGCATATTTATTACCGCGTCCGTATAATCATACGCGTTGGAAATCCCGTAAACGGTGAGATTTTTAGCGAAAATGTCGCGCGCGTCCAAAGGCGACGAAGCGGAAGAAAGGCTTGAAATAACCACCGTCTTGCCCGAACCTACCAACCTTGTGCAAAGGTATATGGGCAGGCGGGAATTTCCGCAATACACCGCCGCGTCGCAAAGATGACCGCTTGTGGCGTTCAGAATATTTTCGTTCAGCTCGTCGTTGGCGGAAAAAGCGTAATACATACCGCACTTTTTCGCCCTTTCGAGGTTTGCGGGGTTGTTGTCAATAATGACGGGAATTACCCTGTGGTATTGCAGAACCTGGGCTATGATGTTTCCGTAAAAATCCGCGCCCACGACCGCAACTCTCTGACCTGCGGAGAGATTGAGTTTGTCGTAAATATTTTCGGCAATACCCACCATTTCTATGCACAGCGCCTTAACGTCGTCAACCGCGTCGGGCAGCGGAGCGACATCGCCGTATTCGCATACCACGAAGTCGCGCAGAAATCCGTCGAAGTCCTTGCCTGCGGTTATAACCGAAGTACATTCCCTGGGCTTCCCGTTGCGGCAGGCAAGGCATTTACCGCAGGCGCGCGTAGGTTCGAAATAAACCCTTGAATTCCTTTCGAGCCCGTAGCATGCGTCGCCGAGTTCCGTCACGATTCCGACGGCGGCTTTGCCTATTGTTTTCGGATAGCGGGGTTCGGCCGCGCCCGTGAAAATCTGCGTGTCGAAATCGGTCATAAGCAGGTGCGAAACCTTTACCTTGACCTGAGTCGGCAGAGTGATATTTTCGCTTGTGCCTTCGTTTACAAGCGTTTGCGGACCTTTTAAAACCCAATTATCCATAACTTATTGTTCATTATACGCTTTTTTAAGCGGATTTGCAACTAAATTTAAAGGAAATTGAAAAAGATAAGAATTTCGCATGTTTCGGGTGAATTTTTCAATATCGCCTTTAAAATAATTGACTAAATGAAATAAATTATATATAATACTTTGGTATTCAAAGATTTAAAAGCGAGGTGAAAAGTATGAAGCCCGAAATACATCCCGATTATCACGAAGTGACGGTTGTATGCGCTTGCGGCGCGACGTTCACTACGGGAACGACCAAGAAGGTCGATACGTTAAAGGTGGATATCTGCAACAAGTGCCATCCTTTCTTTACCGGAAAGCAGAAGCTGGTTGATACAGGCGGCCGTGTAGATAAGTTCAAGAAACGTTATAGTATATAAAAAATACGGCTCTGGAAATTCGGAGCCGCTATTTTTTAACAGGATTTTTTCTTAAATTTCGTAACCGAGCGGTAAGATTTCTTTATGAAAAAACAGAAAACCAAAAAAAATTGCACATATATCGGCGGGCAGGCGGTAATGGAAGGCGTGATGATGCAGGGCAAAACCTGTATGGCCTGCGCCGTGCGCGACCCCGACGGAAATATCCAGATAGAGGCTAAGCGGCTGAACACCCCGCCCGCGGTAAAGAAGATAAGCAAAATTCCTTTTCTCCGCGGAACAGTCAATCTCGTGCTGTCCCTCGTGCGGGGCATGAAAGTGCTGATGCGCTCGGCGGCGGTAAGCGGCGACGACGAGGAAGAGGGCGGAAAGGTCTCAGCCTATCTTGCCGAAAAATTCAAGCTCAGCGTCATGGACGTCGTCACATACATAGCCGTAATTTTCGGAGTGGCGCTTGCCTTGGGATTATTTATAATTCTTCCGCGGGTGTTCACAAACCTTATTCTGGAAGCTTTCCCCGCAGTGGGCGCGGCGCACGGCGGAATTTGGCAGTACGTCCTTTGGGGCGCGTTCAAATTCGTGATTTTTATAGCATATCTCGCGCTGATTTTGTTGCTTAAAGATATCCGCAGACTGTATATGTATCACGGCGCGGAACATAAAACCATCAACGCCTATGAGCACGGAATGGAACTGACCCCCGAAAGCGTTAAAAACGCCTCCCGCATACACGACAGATGCGGTACGTCTTTCCTTTTTATTGTAGTGCTGATAAACGTGCTTGTGCTTTCCCTCGTACTTTGGGGCGTGGGAGTGACCGAACAGAACATACCTAACCGTTTTCTCAGATTTTTCGCGCAGCTTGGAATTGAGATACTGTTGCTCCCCGTGCTTGCAGGTATTTCGTATGAAGTTTTAAAGCTGTTGGCGCGCTTCGACAATAAATTCGTCGCTATTTTCAAGTTGCCCGGAATGCTTTTGCAGAAAGCGCTTACGACGCGCGAACCCGACGTCGAAATGATAGAGGTGGCAATTGCCGCGTTCAAAAAGGCGCTTGAAATGGACGCCGACCCCGAAGCGCCTGAAACTTACTTTATCACAAGCGGCATACTCTCCAAAAAGCTGGCGGATACGAAGAAGCGCTTTGCCGAGGCGGGCATAGACGAAAGCGACGCCGAATGGATTTATTCGCTGTGCCTCGGCATAAAGAGAAGCGAGCTTTCCAAAGAGCGCACGGTGAAACCTTCGGAAGCGAAAAAAATCGACGCATACGTACAAAAACGCCTTACGGGCAGACCCCTTTGGTATATCGTGGGCGATACCGAATTCTACGGGCTTAAAATAAAGGTTGACGAGCGCGCCCTGATTCCCCGCCCCGAAACGGAGATACTCGCGGATACCGTAATTAAATCGGCGGAAAAGGGCGATAAAATTCTGGATATGTGCACGGGTTCGGGCTGCATTGCGATAGCCGTAGCAAAAATGTGCGCCGACAGGAACGTTACTGTAACGGCTGCGGACATTTCGGACGCGGCGCTTATGCTCGCCCGCGAGAACGCCGAACTCAACAACGTAAAAATCAATTTCGTGCAAAGCGATATGTTCCGCAACGTGCGCGGTAAATTCAATATAGTAGTATGCAATCCGCCCTACATAAAGAGCGGCGAAATACCCAATATCCAGCGCGAAGTTCGGGATTTCGAACCGCGCGTGGCGCTTGACGGGGGAGAGGACGGGCTGGATTTCTACCGCCGCATAGCCGAAGATATCAAGGGCTGTCTTGCAAAGGACGGCACGCTTGTAATGGAATGTGGGGAGGGGCAGACAGAAGAAATTTTAAAACTGTTCAAAAAACGCGATTACGCCATGGTAATAAAGGATGACGCGGGCGTTGACAGATTTGTTAAAATAGTATTTTAATCGGTGGCTTTATGGGCGACAACGTAAATAAGTATTTAAAACTCGAAAAGGTCAACCGCGGCAAGTGCAGGTGCTGCGGCGGATATTATGACGTAAGAAAGGCCCGCAACGGCGTTGTTACCTGCGAAAGCTGCGGTACGGTATATACTATTTTCCGGGACGAGGTGAGAAGCAACACCCGTAAATGTATCGTGGCGGCATATAAACTTATGGACCGTTACCTTTTCGACGAAGCATATACCGCTTGCAAGCGCGCCGCCGAATACGACGGCATAGAGCCGGAGGCATATTTCGGCATGGCTTTGGCAGAATTCAAGGTGCGCTATTCCCTAAACAATAACGGCGGCAACTCCCGCCTTCGGCCCGTAAGTTTCGAGGGCACGGGCCGAAAGTTTTCAGATTGTTACAACTATAAGCTGGCGCTTTCGAAAGCCACTCCGGAGCAGCGGGCCGTTTACCGGAAAATGGCAAAGGAAATAGACGCCGTTCTTAGCATACGCAATGACAGGCAAATTCCCGCCCAGCCCGAAGAAAAGTCCTCCGAGACCTTCGAAATTCTCGAATATCTGTCCGAAATAGAGCCCGAAGATAAGTCGGGTCCCGCCCTTTCTATCACCAACCGAGTCCTCAAACGCGTAAATTCGCAGGATGAGGAAATTACCGTGCCGGACGGCGTTACGGCAATCGGCGACGGCGCTTTCAAGGATTGCAGAAATCTTAAAAAGGTGCATATTCCCAACTCCGTCACCAAGATTGGCAGAAACGCTTTCGATTTCTGCTGTATGCTTACGGATATCGTTATCCCGCCGTCGGTGACGGCGATAGGCTTACGCGCTTTCGTGGACTGTAACAGCCTTGCAAGCATAACGCTGCCTTTCATCGGCTCGAAAACCGACAATTTGGGCAGTATGCGCTTCAACTGTATTTTCGGCGGCGAGGGTGAATTTACAAACCCGTACGTTCCTCTTTCGCTGAAAAAAGTAACCGTGACGGGCGGCGACACGGTTGGCGACTCCGCCTTTTTCAACTGTTTTAAGCTTACTGAAATCAACCTGCCCGAAAGCGTTACGGCGATAGGCAATTACGCTTTCAACGGCTGTAAGGGCATAAAAATGATGCCCCTGCCCGAAGCGGTGAAAACGATAGGAAACTACGCCTTTTACGGCTGCCGCAGGCTTAAAGAACTTGTTTTGGGCAAGAACGTGGAAACGATAGGAATAGGCGCTTTCGGCGGCTGCGACGGGCTTTTGGAAATGGTCGTTCCCGACTCCGTCGCCGCGCTTTACAACGAGACTTTTTCGGGCTGCGCAAGGCTTGAAAACGTAGTGTTGCCCGAGGGCATGGTCTCCATAGGCGCGCGCGCGTTCAGCGACTGCGTAAGGCTGGATAGCATAAAAATTCCTTCGACCGTCAAATACATAGGCGAGGGCGCTTTCTGCAACTGCGAAAGTCTTAAAAGGGTGGAGATTCCCGAAGGCGTCACCACTCTTACTTCGGGCATATTCGCCGGGTGCAAAAATCTTGAAAGCGTAATAATCCCCAAAGGCGTAACCCATATCGGCGACGACGTGTTCGCCGAGTGTGAAAAGTTGACTATATATTGCGAAAACGACATAAAGCCCGAGAGCTGGGACAAGAATTTCAGCGTTTACCGCAACGGCAAGCTTCTGGTTAAAAAGCGCTGCAAGGTAGTGTGGGATTATAAAAACGCCGAAGAATAATCGCCGCGGAAATACGGCGTAAATGCGGACGGTAAAAAAATGGACAAGATGATTTTGAAGTTACAGGGAATATACGCGCGGTACGAGGAGCTTTCGAAGCAGATGAGCGACCCCGAGGTCATTTCCGATACGCAGAAATGGACGGAGATAGCCAAAGCCCAGGCGGAAATATCGGAAACGGCGCAAAAATACGCCGAATACGCCGCCTGCGAAAAGGAGATGGCGCAAGCCGCCGAGGCGGAAAAGTCGGAGTCCGACCCCGAGATGAAATCTATGTTCTCGGACGAGGTGCAGTCGTGCAAGCAAAAGCTCGACGGCATAAGGGAAGAACTGAAAATTCTTCTTCTGCCCAAGGACAAAAACGACGAAAGGAACTGTATAATGGAAATCCGCGGCGGAGCTGGCGGCGAGGAAGCGGCGCTTTTCGCTTACGAACTATACAGGATGTATCTGAATTACTGCGAACGTCACCGTCTTAAAGTTGAGGAAGTGGATAAAAGCGAAACAGAGCTGGGTGGCATAAAGGAAGTCGTTCTGAACATAAGCGGCAAGGGAGCGTATAAACAGCTTAAATTCGAAAGCGGCGTGCACCGCGTCCAGCGCGTGCCCGAAACGGAATCGCAGGGGCGCGTGCATACTTCGACCGCTACGGTAGCCGTTTTGCCCGAAGCCGAGGACGTGGAAGTGGAGATACGCGACGAGGACGTGCGCGTTGACGTGTACCGTTCTTCGGGCGCGGGCGGGCAAAAGGTAAACAAGACGGAAACCGCAATTCGTCTTACGCATTTTCCTACGGGGATAGTGGTTACCTGCCAGGACGAGCGCAGCCAGCTTAAAAACAAGGACAAGGCTTTTAAGGTACTGCGTTCGCGGCTGTACGACTATTACAATTCGCGCAGCCAGAGCGAATACGACGCCCACCGCAAAAGCCTTGTGGGGCGCGGCGACAGAAGCGAACGTATCCGCACCTACAACTTTCCGCAGGGAAGGGTAACCGATCACCGTATAGGGCTTTCGCTGTATTCTCTGGACTCCTTCATTATGGGCAACATTGACGAAATGGTTGAAGCGCTTGCGGTAGCCGAGCGCGAGGAGCAACTTTCTGGCGGCGAATTTTAGATAGTGTAAACTATTTTGCGGAAACATAATATATTGATAACATATTTGTACCGCTTGATTGCGGGCGGCGCGCAAAAATGCGCGCCGCCCGCAGAATTTTTTAAAATAAAATATTATATATTGGTTAATATGTGTTGCAAACCGTTTGTCCGTTATGATAAAATTATTAAGTTAGCAAATTATTTAAGGAGAAATTTATGGAGAATCTTCTGCTGATCATCGTGGGTATCGCGGTCGTCCTTGCGGTTGCGTACGCGGCGTTCAACTATTTCAGCGTTAAACGGCTGGAAGAAGGCACTGACAGAATGAAGGAAATAGGCTCTGCAATACGCACGGGCGCAAACGCCTTCATTCGCTACGAGTACAAAATTGTGGCCATAATCGGCGCGGTAGTAGCCGTGGCGGTTTTGGTAATCATAAGCTGGCAGGCGGCCGTCGCGTTTGTCATCGGCGCGGTTATGAGCGCCGCCGCGGGTTGGGTAGGTATGAAAATTGCCACCTACTGCAACGTCCGCGTAACCAACAGGGCGCGTGAAAGCCGTGACCTGGGCAAGACGTTGAAGGTCGCTTTTAAAGGCGGCTCGGTAATGGGTTTGTGCGTTGCCGGCTTTGCCCTTTTGGGCGCGGTTGTCGTCTATCTTATTTTCGGCCTCGGGTTTCATCAGATTGCGGACATAGTCGGCGGCGTCGAGCATAAAAACTTCATTGGGCTTCCCGCAAACTTTACCATGACCCTTTCGGGTTATGCGCTCGGCTGTTCTATCATCGCTATGTTCAACCGCGTGGGCGGAGGTATTTACACCAAAGCCGCCGATATGGGCGCGGACCTGGTAGGCAAGACGGAAGAGCATATTCCCGAGGACGACCCCCGCAATCCCGCTACGATAGCGGACAACGTGGGCGACAACGTGGGCGACGTTGCCGGTCTGGGCAGCGACCTTCTGGAAAGCTATGTGGGCGCTATTCTGTCCGCCGTAATGCTTGCGGGCGAGTTGTTCATGCATAAAATCTTTTTCAGCGAAGAGCTGTTGAACAAACTCCTATTGTTCCCGCTTGTATTCTCGGGCTGCGGACTTCTTGCCTGCGTTATAGGCATTTCGTACATAGTTATCCGCCCCAGTCTATCCAAAAACGTACACATGGAACTGAATATCGCGACCTGGATTTCCGCGGGCGTAACGGTCGTGGGCGGCGCGGTTTTAAGCTACTTTATGTTCAGGGATATTCCCTCGGAACTGTTTAAACAGGTGGATTTCCGCGTAGGCGCGTTCAGCCCCTGGCTTGCCGCAGTGTTCGGAATTGTCGCTGGTATCGTAATAGGCATAATTTCCGAATATTATACAAGTTACGACTACAAACCCACCAAGGGCATAGCGGAAAGCTCGAAAGAGGGCTCTGCGCTTACGGTAACGCAGGGTCTTGCAACCGGTATGATAAGCTGTATGCTTCCCGTGGTTGTGCTTGCCGTGGCAATCTTCGGCAGCTACGCGATTGCGGGGATGTACGGAGTGGCGTGTGCGGCGTTCGGAATGCTTTCCTTTGTAGCCGCAACAGTTTCGGTAGATACATACGGCCCCATTTCGGACAATGCGGGCGGTATCGCCGAGATGAGCTATCTCGAACCCGAAGTGCGTGAAATCACTGATAAGCTGGATTCGGTTGGCAACACAACGGCGGCAATAGGCAAAGGCTTTGCAATAGGTTCTGCTTCGTTTGCGGCGCTGTCGCTTATGACTTCGTACCTGTTTGCATTTCAGGGAATCAACGCAATAGAGGAGTTGCTTTTAAATCTCATAAACCCGATGACCCTGTGCGGGGCGCTTTGCGGCGCGGCTCTGCCATATATGTTTTCCGGTATGCTTATCAACGCCGTTACAAAGGCTGCGAGAAGGATGGTTGAAGAAGTCCGTCGTCAGTTCCGGGAAATCAAGGGTCTGAGAGAAGGAGAAGTCCTTCCTGACTATAAGACTTGTATAGAAATTTCCTCTTCGGGCGCTTTAAAAGAAATGCGTATTCCCTGTATTATGTGCATACTGTTTCCGCTTGTAACGGGCTTCATTTTCGGCCCTATGTTCGTCGGCGGCGTGCTTATGGGCGCAACCATTTCCGCTATAATGCTTGCAATCTTCTGCGGTAACGCGGGCGGCGCTTGGGACAACGCGAAAAAGTATATCGAATCGGGCGGCGTAGATGGCGAATCAAAGGGCAGCCCCGCGCACGACTCTTCCGTCGTCGGCGACACCGTGGGCGACCCCTTGAAGGATACGGTAGGGCCTTCCCTCGATATTTTAATCAAGATTATGTCCACTATTTCGCTCGCAACGGTGGTGGTATTCAGCCATTATAACCTTTTCGAAGCGTTCAACTGGATGGGTTCGCTCGGTCTGAACTGGATTCACTGATAAAATTAAAACTCGGTTAAAAAAATATGCGGGCGCGCCCTTTCAGGGCGCGCCCGTTTGGCGTATGCCTATTCAATTACCATCCGTCAGTTTTTTGTCCTCGCTTAATTCGCCGAAGTCGGGCAGAAGATGGTTTTTTGCAAGCTGCCGCTTTAAAGTCGTCGCATAACATATAACCGTCGCAACGGAAATTCCTATGATTTCCTGAATGACGTTGCGCGGAATATTCGTGACCGCCGTGGGCGTACCGAGAGTTATGCAGCGATAAGCAAAATAGCCCAAAACGACCTCTACCGCGCCTATTACAGCCGCTGTGACCGCCCACAGCGGTTCGTGTTTTTTAGGCAGGACGTAATGCAAAAGCGCGGATACTATCGCCCCCTGCAAGCCGTGGATTATAAGGGAGGGCAGCATCATTGCGGGCGACAAAAATACGTCGTACAAAAGCGAACCTATTCCTCCCGCAATGAAAGCGGCGAGAGGGTCCATAAGATACGCCCCGATAAGAACTACGCCGTCAACCCAATAAATTCTGCCTGCCGGCGTCGGTATGGCGGGTATAAAATTTGTCGCCACCACAAGCGCCGTAAGCATTGCGGTATAAGCTATCCATTTCGTAGTAAATTGCAGTTTTTTGTTTTTCATTTTTTTCTCCTTTTTCATTCGTACCGTTGACTATTATATTCTTCTGTGATATTATAAAAATAACCAAAACGAGAAAATTTTTTAATACCAGAAGAAATTACTATGCCTTTGTACGATTTGAACGGAAAGAACAAATACTATACTCTTTACTGCGATATCCGCGGGGACATTCTGCGCGGGAAATTGAAATCCGGGGAAAGACTGCCCGCAAAGCGCGAGCTTGCCAAGGATTTGGGGGTGAGCGTCGTTACGGTGCAGCTTGCTTACGAGCAGCTTCTCGCCGAGGGCTACGTGACAAGCCGCGAAAGAAGCGGATACTTTGTTGAAAGCGTTCTGCCGCAGGAAAATATCCGTACGGGGCAGAAAGAACGGGGATTTTCTTCGGGGAAGCCGCCCGCGCCAGCGGGCGGGCGCGGGCGGCTTCAAACCGAAGCGGAAGGAAGTGCGGAATATACGGCGGACTTTGTGAAAGGCGCTACGCCCGCAAAGCTTTTTCCCTTTTCGGTGTGGGCAAAACTGACCCGCGCGGTGCTTGCGGACTGCGGCGAGCACCTTTTGGAGCGCGTCCCCTGCGACGGCGACGCCGAACTTAAAGCCGAAATCGCCGCCTATTTATACCGTTCGCGCGGGGTGGACGCCGACCCGCGCTACGTCGTCATCGGCGCGGGGGCGGAATATCTTTACGGCGTAATAGTGCAGCTTATCGGGCGGGATAAGCTGTACGCCGTCGAAAACCCGGGATACGCCACGATTTCGGGCACGTACGCTTTGAACGGCGCGCGCTTCGCCCCCGTGACCGTCAGGGAAGAGGGAGTGTCCATGGGCGAATTAAAAAAGATAAACGCGGACGTGCTGCATATTTCTCTCTCCCACCAGTTCCCCACAGGCGTTATAACGCCCGCCTATTCGCGCTCGCGTCTGATAGAGTGGGCGCTCGGCGCGGACAGATATGTAATAGAGGACGACTACGACAGCGAATTCAGGCTTTCGGGCAGACCGCTGCAAAGTCTTTTCAGTCTGTGCCCCGAAAGGGTGATATATATGAACACCTTTTCCAAAACGCTTGCGCCGTCGATGCGTATGGGATATATGGTGCTGCCGCCCGCGCTGTATGAAAAATTTTTGCGGCTGTTTTCTTCAAGCGCGAACGTAGTGCCCCTTTTCGAGCAGAAAACGCTTGCCGCAATGTTGAAAGACGGCTATTTTGAGCGGCATTTGAGCCGGCTTAAAAAATATTACCGCGGAATCCGCCGGCTTACGCTGGAAACGCTTGAAAAGCTGTTCCCGGGCTGCGAAATTTACGATACGCAGGGCGGTCCGCACCTGCTTGCAAAGCTCTCCGACGGCAATGGGGGGGATATAAATGACGCGGCGGAAAGGTTGGGTGTGCGCGTAAAACGCCTTTCCGATTACCTTATCGCGCCGTCCGACGGATTGCAAGGATATGCCGTATTTAACTATTCGGGAGTGACGGAGGAGCAGCTTACCGCCCTTTCCTTAAAGCAACATTCTTAATCAATACGGCGCGGCTGCGGAAATTCCCGCAGCCGCGCCGCTATGAAAATTAAATTTATATATTCAACGGGGAAAGACCGCGGAAATATTCCGCTCTATATTTCTGCCCGTAAAATTTCGTCGGCACGGAATACTTTAAAAAGTATTCTGCCTTTACGTTTTTAGCCTTGCGGCCGTTGCCTCCGGGAACCTTACCTAATCCCTATCAAAGCTTTGCGCTGTTGAGAAAAAAACTGAAAAGGGGGAAAAGATTGTCGGTTCTGTCTTCCAGATTGGTCAACTTTTCAAAGTTGATTTTCATATATAAAACCTCCTAAAAAGCAGTAGTTCAAGTTCCTTTACCTTAACGGCAGACGAAGTATATCACTTAAATTCGGGTTCGTCAATTTGGTTTTGAAAAAATTTCAAAATTTTATTTTTGTTATTTTGCAACATTATTATATGATAATTATTTTAAATTTGTTACTTTGGAAACGGCTTTTAAAATATAAAACTTATATCGCATCTCGCGGTTGCTTTTAAACGTCGAGAAAGCGAAGTAAGGCGGGCGCGCATTCTGCGCGCCCGCCCGCTTAAAAGGGGGTTGGTGAAAGTACTTGTGTGCCTTATTTAGAGGTTATATTCAGATATTCGTCGGGGTCGGCGAGCTTGCCGTCCTTCCTGACTTCGAAGTGAAGGTGGTCGCCGTCCTGGTTTTCGACGCCAGTGGCCGCAGTCACCGTGCCTATAACCTGTCCGCGGCTGACTTTGCTGCCCGCTTCAAGGTTTTCCGCGGGGTCTAAAAATTTATAAACGGTCGTCAAGCCGTTTGCGTGGTCTATGGTTATAACCGCATAGTCGAGGGGGTCGCTTTTAACGATGGACCTTACCGTTCCGTCAACCGCCGCCATAACTTCCGTGCCCGCAGGCGCGCCGAAGTCCATTGCCTGGTGCAGTCTGTACCAGTCCATGGTCTTATCGTAATTGAACTCGTGGCTCTTGATAAGGTTGACCTCTCTGACGGGCGCGATAAATTCGTATTGGGAGGACGTATCCTGAATTTCGCCGCCGTTGCCGTCGTCGGGGGGATTTTCATTTCCGCCGTCGTCGGGGGGCTCCTGAGTCTGACCGATATCGCCCGTAAAATCTCTGCCGTTGCCTTTTACCGCGAAGATAATGCCGACTGTTATTGCGGCGATGATAAGTAAGCAGGCGGCAAGGATTAACCAGGATAAAAGTTTCTTCTTTTTGGTGGGATTAGTAGATTTTTCTGCCATAATTTAACTCCTTGTTTTTTTGATATTGCCGAAATTTTTTCGGATTATTCAGTACCCGCCGAAAATTATCGGCGAAGCTACTTTCGTCGTATCTTCGCGCACGCAGACGTGCAGATTTATCGTATGATTGTATAAGTTTACCGAATAGGGCAGGTCGGCGGTGCAGTAATAGTTGACCGAATCGGAAAGCTTTTCGGTAAATACCACCTTGCCGTTCACCTTTTTCAAAAACGCTTGCAGGTCGAAGTCGTCATATTCCGCGCTTTCGCCGCAGACGTCGGAAAGCGTAAGCCTTTCAAGTTCGGCGTTGGTTTTTGCGCGGACTTCGCGGCAATCCGCGGAACTTTCGCCGCAGTAAAAGGTGTAGTTTTGCCCGCCCGAAAAGCACAGCCGCTGCGGAAGAACGGCTATCGCAGCCGCAACCGCCGCCCCTAAAAGCGCCGTAAGAATGCTTGCAAGCCTCATCGTTCAGCCCCCTTTAAAGGATTTACCGTGAAATTATTGCCTTAAAATCGGAAACTAAACGCCCGCCCGCAAAAATCGTTTGAAATTTTTGCGGGCGGGCTTCATTTATTTTCGGAAACGCTTGTAATTTAAAGATTTAATTGCTATAATGTTATTACTTAAAATTTCGGTTTCGGGGGAATTCAAAATGCTTAGCATGACAGGCTACGGCAGGGGAGAATACAAACAGGGCGGCGTTGAACTGACGGTGGAGATAAAGACGGTGAACAACCGCTATCTTGACGTTTCGGTAAAATCGCCCAGAATTTTTGCCGCGCACGAGGACTCTGTCCGCGGAATCGTCCGCGAAAAGCTTACGCGCGGGCATGCGGACATATTTGTTTCCTGTTCGGATAAGCGCGAGCGCGATAAAGTTTTGAATCTCGACGAAAGCGCGGCGCGCGCATATGTTGACGCGGCGCGTAAAATATCCGCGCTGTTCCCGGAAATTGCCAACGACGTGACCGTGACTTCTGTTATGCGTTTCCCCGATGTGTTAAAAACGGAGGACGCCGCTTGCGCCGACGACGAGCTTGTAGCCGCAATGATATCGGCTTTGGCGGCAGCCCTTGAAAGTCTTAACGGTATGAGAAAGATAGAGGGCGAAAAATTGAAACGCGATATGCTTTCCCGCATGGACGTCATAGAAAAGGCGGTCGGCGAGATAGAATCCCGCGCTCCACTTGTTGTTGACGCTTACCGTGAAAAGCTTGAAGCAAAAATGAAAAAAATTCTGGAATCGGTCGAGCCCGACGAAGCCCGCCTTCTTACCGAGGTCGCGCTGTTTGCGGATAAATGCAACATCGACGAAGAATTAACCCGTCTCCGCTCGCACATTTCGCAATTCCGCGAAATCTGCAAGGACGACATTGTGGGCAGAAAGCTGGATTTTCTCATTCAGGAATTTAACCGCGAAGCTAACACAATCTGCTCGAAGTCCAACGATTTGGAAGTGACCCGTTTGGGCCTTGCGCTTAAAAACGAAATCGAAAAAGTGCGCGAGCAGGTTCAGAACGTGGAGTAGCCTATGCGTAATCTTTTAATAGTCATTTCCGGTCCGTCGGGCGTAGGCAAGGGCACAATAGTGGAAAGGCTTTTAAGCCGCGGCAATTATTCGCTTTCCGTATCCTGCACTACCCGCGCCCCGCGCGAGGGTGAAACGGAAGGGAAGTCCTACTTCTTCATATCCAAAAAGAAATTTCTCGAAATGATTGACGAGGGCGGATTCCTTGAATTTTCAAATCACTTCGAAAGCTATTACGGCACGCCCAAAGCTTTCGTGGAAAAACAGCTTGAAGAGCGGGACGTCATTCTCGAAATAGACGTTGACGGCGGATTGCAGGTCAAAAGGTCGCACCCCGAAGCCCTGCTGATAATGATACTTCCGCCCGACAGGGAAACCCTTCGTTCAAGGCTTGCGGGCAGGGGCACCGAGAAGCCCGAAACTATTGAAAAACGCCTTGCGAGGGCGGATTACGAGATAGAAAAAAGCCGACTTTACGACTATACGGTAATAAACGGCGAATTAAACGCCGCAGTTACGGAAATAGAAAATATAATAAAGCGTGAAAAGGAGTAAAAATATATGATAAATCAACCCTCTGTGGATACGTTGATAACCCAGCTCAGTTCGGACGGCCAGCCCGTATCCCGCTATGCGCTGTGCGTGGTTGTGGCAAAGCGCGCGCGCCAGATAATAGAGGCTACGCAGGGTATGGCTACGTCCTGCACGGACGTCATCAAGGAGATTGCAATCGCCAGCCGCGAAATAGCGGACGGCAAAATCCGCTGCGTTAAGGACTGATTAAAACCGCGCCGCCCTAAATTAACAAATGTACGCACAGGTTATAGTTGACATAGCCCATAGTCAGGTCGATCGCGTGTTTGAATATTCTTGCCCCGGAAGCGTTAAGGTGGGCTGCCGCGTTAAAGTGCCTTTCGGCGGCAGAATAATAGACGGCTTCGTAATAAAAACCACGGAAACGTGTTCCGTTTCCGCCGATAAGGTGAAGCCCATACACTCGGTCTTTGACGAACTTCCCGCGCTCGTTCCCGAATGTTTTTCGCTGATGGAGCGCATTTCTTCGCGTTACCGCGTACCGAAAGCCGCCTCTTTAAGGCTGTTCGTTCCGTCGGAAATGCGGCTGGGCAAGGTGCGCGAGGCGTACAAGAATTTCGTGCTGTTAAAGAACGCGGATTTAAAGCTTATTAAATCCGCTAAAAGGCAGGCGGAAGCCATAGCTTATCTTTCCGAAAACGGGGAATGTGAACTTTCCGTCCTTGCAGAAAAATTCGGCAGGAACGCTGTGGCGGCTCTCGAAAAAAAAGGCGCGGTAGCGATAGAAAAACGCAGGATAATGCGCACGCCGGAAATGGGCGGGGCAAAAGAAGAGCCTAAAATTCTTACTGCCGCCCAAAAGGAAGCCATAGCTTCCATAGAAAATTCCGATAAATGCGTGCAGCTTATACACGGCGTGACGGGCAGTGGAAAGACGGAAATATATCTGAACGTCATAGCCGACCAAATTAAAAAAGGAAAGACGGCGATTTTTCTCGTTCCCGAAATTTCTTTGACCCCGCAGATGCTATCCCAGCTCCGCGCACGTTTTAAAGGGGAAGCCGCCATTCTGCACTCAGGACTGTCCGCGGGCGAACGTTTTGACGAATGGTGGAGGCTTCGCTCGGGCGAGGCAAAAATTGCCGTAGGTGCGCGTAGCGCCGTATTCGCGCCGCTTGAAAACCTGGGCGCAATAATAATAGACGAGGAGCACGATTCATCCTACGTTTCGGAATCCTCCCCGAGGTATTCCACTTTGGATATTGCCCGCTGGCGCGCCGAATACAACGGCTGCAAACTGATTTTAGGCAGCGCGACCCCTTCTGTCGAAAGCTTTTTAAAAGCCGAAAAGGGGGAATACAATTTAATAGCCCTGCCCGAGCGTATAAATAAAAAACCGCTGCCAGAAATAATAATCGCAGATATGCGGCGGGAAGTGAAAAGGGGGAACAATTCGGCTTTTTCGCTTGCCCTGCGCGAGGAATTGGATTCCACTCTCAAAAGCGGCAACCAGGCGATAATTTTTTTAAACAGGCGGGGTTATTCCCAAACCGTAATCTGCCGCGACTGCGGCTATGTCGCGAAATGCGAAAATTGCGACGTGACCCTTACATACCACAGCGAGGACAACTGTCTTAAATGCCATTATTGCGGCGCGCGTTACAAAATGCTCGAAGCCTGCCCAGAATGCGGCGGGCGGCACGTAAGGTACAGCGGCACGGGCACTCAACGGGTGGTGGCGGAACTGAAAGAGCTTTTCCCCGCCGCCGGAATATTGAGAATGGACAACGATACGGTGTCCGGCAAGGACGGGCACTATAAAATACTTTCCGCGTTTTCACGTCATAAGGCGGACATTCTCGTCGGCACGCAGATGGTCGCCAAGGGGCACGATTTTCCCTCCGTTACCCTCGTGGGGATTTTGGACGCGGACATGAGCCTGCATTTTTCCGACTACCGCAGCGGCGAGCGCACTTTTCAGCTTATAACGCAGGTTTCGGGCAGGAGCGGCAGAGCGGGGCAGAAGGGCAAGGTCGTACTTCAAACTTACAGCCCCGAAAATTATATCCTGCGGTACGCGATAAATTACGACTACTACGGCTTTTTCAAAAACGAAATAAGCGTGCGCATGGCGACGTCTTTTCCGCCGTTTTCGCTTATTTGCAGGGTAATGGTTACTTCGGACAGCGATTCACTCGCCCTCGAAACTTTGCGCGGCGTGTATTGTTCCGTAGAGGAACTCCGCAGCCGTAGCCCCGAAAAATTCCTTTTTTTAAACAGAATGCATTCGCCCATAAAGCGTTTGCAGGGCAAATACCGTTACCAGGTTTTAATGAGGCTTACGGATTTTGAGTTGATATCCGAAATTTACGACATAGCCGTGGCAAACACTACTTCCGACGTTCTTTGTTACGTAGAGGAAAATCCGGCAAATCTATCATAAATTTTATGCGGACCGCGCGGCGCGCGGCTTATTGCAAATAATATTATCTGGTGAATATATGGCACAGCGTTTCGTGGTGCAGGCGGGCGACCCAGTATTACGGCAGGTCTGCGCGCCCGTAAAAAACTTCAACAGAGAGCTTGATTCTCTGCTCGACGATATGAAAACCACCGTCCGCGCCGAAAACGGCGCGGGACTTGCGGCGCCGCAGGTGGGCGTTTCTCTGCGCGCGGTTGTTATAGACGTCCAAGAGGGATATTTCGAGTTGATAAATCCCGTAAAAATTTCCGAAAAGGGCGAACAGCGCGGCGCGGAGGGCTGCCTTTCCGTTAAAGGCAAGCAGGGTACGGTCGTACGTCCCGAAAAGGTAAAGGTCGAATACCGCGACCGCGGCGGTAAAAAACACAAACTGACCGCGGAAGGTTTTTTTGCGCGCGCCGTCTGCCACGAACTCGACCATCTCGACGGTATTTTATATACCGATAAGGCGGAAGAAGTTTACGACCTTCCGCCCGAGGATTGATATGAAAATAGTCTATGCGGGCTCGCCCGAATTTGCGGTGAAGCCGCTTGAAAGAATTTTAAATTGCGGAAATGCGGAAATTACCGCGGTAATAACGCAGCCGGACAAGCCCGTCGGCAGAAAAAAGATATTAACTCCGACGCCCGTTAAAAAATTTGCCCTCGGGCGCGGTTTAAAGGTGTTCGATTTTGATAAAATCCGCCTGCATGCGTCTGATGTGTCGGCGCTGGGGGCGGATATAATGATTACCTGCGCCTACGGTCAGATTTTGCCGCGGGAAATTTTGGACTGCTTCAAGGGGGGCGTGTGGAATCTGCACGCCTCGCTTCTTCCCGAATTTCGGGGCGCGTCGCCCGTACAGGCGGCTATCCTTGCGGGAAAAGAATACACGGGCGTGACGGTTATGAGAACGGAACTTGCGCTCGACAGCGGCGATATACTTCTTTCGAAGAGGCTGAAAATCGGGGATATGACCGCGGGGGAACTTTCGGCAAAACTTTCCGAGCTCGCCGCGGATTGCGCCGCGGAGACTTTGGATATGCTTGAAAAGGGCGACGTTCGGCTTCTTTTGCAGGACGAAAGCGCCGCTACGTATTGTAAAAAACTTCAAAAATCCGACTGTAAAATAAATTTTGCGGGCGCTGCCGAAGAGGTCGTAAGGACAATCAAAGCTTTCAGCCCCGAGCCTGCGGCTTTCTGTACTTTAAACGGAGCCGTACTGAATATTCTCGACGCCGAAATGGCGGAGGGAAGCGGAAAGGCGGGGGAAGTGCTGCGCGCGGAAAGGGGCGAAATTGTGGCGGCGTGCGAAAAAAACGCAATACGTATTTTACTTTTACAGCTTGCGGGCGGCAAGGTTATGACCGCGAAAGACTTTTTGAACGGCAGAAAAATAAAGGCGGGCGACGTACTTGACTAATCCGCTTACCGACCCCTATTTGGTGCTTTCCAAGGTTTATAAAGACGGCGCGTATCTGAAACAGGCGATATTCTCCGTCCCCATAGAGCCTTTGAATAAGGCGAGAACGGTGAAAATCTGCTACGGAGTTATGGAAAAGGATATTTTTCTCGACGCGGTTATAGCCGAAAACGTTCAAAGGCAGCCCAAATCGGCAATTAAGATAATACTTAAAATCGCCGTATATATGCTGGAATTTTTAGGTAAGCGCGACTATATGGTCGTAGATTATGCCGTCGAACTCACCAAAAAGACGGGCAAGGAGGGGGCGGCGGGCTTCGTGAACGCCTTTTTGCGCTCCTATAAATTGCCGCGCGTTCCCGAAAGCGCAGACGCGCGCTTGTCTTTGGAGTACAGCGCGCCCTTGTGGCTTGTAAAAAAGCTTAAAAGAAGTTATAAAGGCGAAGCCGAAAAAATTTTGGGCGCGGAAAGCTTGGGCGTGTGCGTGCGTTTTGAGCGGAATTGTGAAAAATATCTTGAAAAACCGCATACGGATACGCCTTTTAAGGATGTGTATATATTCAAAAACTTCACCCGCGACGAGGGTTTTTTTGCGGGGGATTACACTTTTCAGTCGGTGGGCTCGGCGGCGATTTGCAACGCGGTTCCGCCCGGGAAAAACCTTCTTGACGCGTGCGCGGCGCCCGGCGGCAAATCAGTGCTTTTATCCAAAAAGTTCGAAAGCGTCACTTCGTGCGAGTTGCACGCCCACAGGGCGGCGCTTATAGAAGAGTACGCCCGCAGAATGGGCGTAAACAACGTGCGCGTTATGCATACGGACAGCGCGGTTTTCAATCCCGACTTCCAAGAAAAATTCGACGCCGTTCTGGTTGACGCGCCCTGTTCGGGCACGGGGGTTATAAACGAAAATCCCGATATTAAATTTTTCAGAAAAGAAAGCGACGTGGAAAATCTTTCGCGCGTCCAGCTTGAAATTCTTTTAAACTGCGCCCGTTACGTAAAAACGGGGGGCAGTCTTTACTATTCGACCTGTTCCGTCCTTCCCGAGGAAAACGACAGCGTGGCATATGAATTTTTGCGCGCAAACAGCGGTTTCGAATTGGATATTCCTGATTCCCCGCTCGGGCACGCCGTAACAAAATTCGGCTTGCAGTTTTTGCCGCACATCTCGCTCGGCGCGGGCTTTTTTTTGACGCGGTTCTTAAAAAAATGAAAAAGATATTGCAGGATTTATCCTTTGAACAACTTAAATCACTTGTATCGGAACTCGGCGGAGAGCCTTTCAGGGCTAAGCAGCTTTACGAAGGGCTGACGCGCGGCAAAAGTATTTCGCGGATAAATATCGACCCTACGCTGCGCAGCCGGCTTCTGGAAGAATTTGAGGACGAGCCCGTCAAGATAGAGCAAGTTTTCACTTCTTCCGACGGCACGGAAAAATATCTTTTCCGTCTTGCCGATGGAAATATAATAGAGGGCGTGTTAATGAAATACAAATACGGCAATACGCAGTGCGTTTCAACGCAGGTCGGATGCCGTATGGGCTGTAAATTCTGCGCAAGCACGTTGGGCGGGCTTATCCGCAATCTTTCCGCGGGGGAAATTCTGTCCCAGGTACTTGTCGTGAACGCCATGCACGAAAGCGGCAGGGAAAGGGGAGTAACCAACATCGTTTTAATGGGCAGCGGCGAGCCTTTGGATAACTTCGAAAACACCGTAAATTTTTTAAAAAACGTCACTGCGGAAGGGGGAATAAACGTTTCGGCGCGCAACATTTCTCTTTCCACCTGCGGGCTCGTTCCGCAGATGTACAAGCTTGCCGATATGAATATTCCCGTCAACCTTACCGTATCTCTGCACAGCCCTACGGACGAGGGGCGCAGGCGTACGATGCCAATTGCCAACAAGTATTCGATTGAAGAAATTCTTAAAGCGTGCGAATACTACTTCCGAAAGACGGGGCGGCGGTATATCTTCGAATATTCGCTTATTTCTGGCGAAAATTGCGATAAGGCGCACGCCGAACGGATTATATCGCTTTTGAAAGGCAAGCCCTGCCATGTCAATCTTATAAGACTTAACGAAGTCAAGGAAAGGGAGCTTAAAGGCATTTCGGAAAAGGAAGCCTACCGATTTTTGGGGCTTTTGGAAAAGGGCGGACTTTCGGCTACCCTACGCAGGACGATAGGCGCGGATATAGGCGGCGCATGCGGTCAGCTTCGGGCGGGCTATTTAAAGAAAAACGAGGAGTAAATTATGCAGACTAAAATTGCGCCTTCCATACTTTCGGCAGACTTTTCCGAAATGGGTAAGGCAGTAAAAATGGCGGAGGCGGCGGGCGCAGACCTTATCCACTGCGACGTAATGGACGGTAGCTTTGTAGAGCCGATAACTTTCGGCGGGCAAATGGTAAAAAATATACGTCCGCTTACGAAACTTCCGCTGGACTGTCACCTTATGATTGAGCATCCGAAAACGCAGATAAAATTTTTCGCCGAAGCGGGCGCGGACATCATAACAGTACACTATAAGGCTTGCCGAAAGATTTCCGGGACCTATCTTAAAGAGACGCTGGAACTTATAAAAAGTTTCGGCATTAAGTGCGGCGCGGTAGTGAATCCCGACGTGCCCGTGGAGAACATTTTCGACGTGTTCCCTCTGTGCGATATGGTGCTTTTGATGAGCGTTTATCCCGGTTACGGCGGTCAGAAATTCATTCCCGAAACGCTTGAAAAAGTAAAAAGGGCGCGCGCCTACGCCGTAAAATGCGGCAGGCCGGAGATGGATATAGAAATCGACGGCGGCGTAACGGAGGAAAACGCGCCGCTTATACGCGCTGCGGGCGCAAACGTGCTGGTTGCGGGCTCGGCGGTATTCCGTTCGTCCAATCCCGCCAAAACCATAGAGGCGTTGAAAGGATGAGGGGCATACTTTTGTTGAACGGCGACCCTTATACGGGCGAAATTTCTGACGGCGGCGCTTTGGTCTATTGCTGCGACGGCGCATACAAATGGGCGCGCGGCAGGGTGCGTATCGATAAAAACATAGGCGACTTCGACAGCCTCGACATTTTGCCCGAGCCTCCGCCCGAGGAAATTTATCCTTCCGAAAAGGACTTTACGGACGGCGAAATCGCCCTCGGAAAGCTTATAAGCGCGGGCGCGGACGAAATAGAAATTTACGGCGGCGGCGGGGGCAGGGAGGACCATTTCCTCGGTAATTTACAGCTTTTGTATTCGGCGTACGTCCGCGGCGTTAAATGCACGATGATAACGGAAAGGTCTTTTATTTTCCCCGCAAGCGGAAGAATTTTACTCGGCAAATACTTCAACAAAACCCTGTCGGTGTTACCTTTCGGCGGCGAGTTGCGTATAATGGACTATATGGGATTGAAATATCCGTATCCGCCCGCCCTGCATTACGGCGAGTGCCGCGGAATTTCCAACATCGTGCAAAGCGAGAATGCATTTCTTGAAACGGACGGCGTTGCCCTTATAATAGTCAATAAGGGGGAAGTATGACGATAATCTGCATCAGACCGCCCAAGCCCGTGCGCAAAATTTTAAAGCTCGTCTGCCGCAAATGAGGGTAGATCTTCATTGCGATTCGCTTACGGCTTCGCCGCATTTCGGCGGACAGCTGAACTTAAAAAATCTCCGAAAGGAACGCGCTTTTCAGTGCTTTGCAGCATTTACGGAAGATGAAAACGCCGCGGCTTATGCCGCGGCTGTCCGTTTATTTAAAAGAGTATTTACTCCCGAAAAAGGCTTTATGCCCGTAAGGCGTTTTGCCGACGTTATTTATGCGCAAGAAAAGGGGCTTGCCTGTTGCGCGCTGACATGCGAAAATATCGGGTTTACGGGCGGTAAGTACGAAAATATCCGCCGTTTGAAAGAGGACGGGGTAATAATGGCTTCCCTTGTTTGGAATAGGGAAAATTCGCTTGCATACCCAAACGTGCGCGCGGACGGCGGAATGGAAAAACGCGGTTTGAAAAAAGAGGGCGCGTCAGCCCTTAAAGCGCTGGACGAGCTGAAAATAATCGCGGACGTGTCTCATCTTTCGGACGGCGGCGCGGCTCAGCTTTTGCGCGGCCGGAAGATACCCGCCGTAGCCAGCCATTCGGATTGCAGGGCGGTTTTAAAAAACGCGCGCAATCTTACGGATTTGCAGCTAAAAAGAATTGCCGACTGCGGAGGCGTAGTCGGCGTGAATTTTTACGGAAAATTTTTGGGCGGCGACGGCGGGAAAGCCGCCGTCGCCGCCCACTTGAAACACATAGTAAAGGCAGCGGGAGAGGATACGCCCGCTTTCGGAAGCGATTGGGACGGCACGCCCCGCGGCGGCGTAAAAATAACTCCTGACGATATGCCTGCGCTTGCGGAATATCTGAAATCGGAAGGTTTTTCCCCCGCCTTGCTTGAAAAAATTTTTTATAAGAATTTCCTCAGGGTGTTCAAAGAGGTATGCGGCTGACTTTTCCGCTTGCAATTTGACTGTGGGTATGCTAAAATTTACTTATGAAAAAATTTGCCGCTTTGGTTACGGCGTTTGCCGCCGCGTTTTTATGCCTGTCTTTCTTTTCGGGCTGTTCCGCGGGGATAGGCTACACTCTCGAAAGTGCAGAGGACGGCTCGCGTTACTACGTGGCGCGCGCTTCGGGCTACACAAGTTTTATGTCGGGCGAGCTTGAAATTCCCGCCGAATACGGCGAGGGAGAGCAAAAGTTCCCCGTAAAAGCCATAGCCGCGCAGGGTTTTTCGGGTACGAAGCTTAAAAAAATCACAATACCCGCCTCGGTGGAGACAATAGGCGTCGCCGCGTTCTCCTATAACAATTCGCTTGAAGAAGTTACCTTTGCCCAAGGCAGTACAATAAAGGAGATAGGCTGGGGTGCTTTCGGTTACTGCCGCTCGCTGGCGGCGGTAAACATACCCGAAACGGTTGAAACGGTTGACGGAATGGCGTTCGCCTATTGCGAATCGCTTAAAACTTTGGATTTGCCAGGGCTGAAAAATATAAATTTCCGCGCGTTCGAGGGCTGCTCCGCGCTCGAAGAGATAATTTTGCCGCAAACCCTTCTTCAAATCGGCGCGTATGCCTTTTATAATTGCACTTCGCTCGGCGGAATAGTCCTGCCCGACAGCCTCAGGGACGAAGTCTCGGAGGGAGGTGAAATTTCGCCCGCGGTGGGCTTCGCCGCATTCCATACCTGCACTTCGCTGAAATACGCGGCGGTGGGCGCGGGAATCGTCTCCATAGAGGAGGGCGTTTTCGGCTATTGTACGTCGCTGGAAAGGGTGTATCTTCCCTCCGGGCTTAAAAGGATAAAGGGCGCACTGTTTTCAAACGATGGCTCTTTCGTTTGCGGGCACGCTTTCCATAACGACGGTGCGCTTACGGAAGTGCATTTTGCGGGTGGCGAAGAGGAATGGGCGGCTGTTGAAATCGACGACGTTCCTTATTCGGGTGGGAGCACGGAATTTAACAACGGCGCGCTTAAAATGGCGCGTAAAATTTTTAATTCGGTTTATGCCGATAAATAAACCGCATCTTGTAATTTATATTGAAAAGGATAAAGTAAATCGGCGCGGATAATCCGCGCCGATTTACAATCTACGAAAAATAATAAATACTTCGGAGACGATATAAACTAAGCTCTTTCTACTGTTTTTAAGCACCTGGTGCAGACGTAACCCGTAACGGTTTTTCCGCCTACCACGTAAGAAACTTTTTGGACGTTTGCCTTAAAGGTCCTTCTCGTCCTTCTTTTGGAGTGGCTTACGTTGTTTCCCGATGTCTGACCCTTTCCGCATACTTCGCAAACTCGCGACATATTATTATACCTCCGTGGGTTAAATTCGTTAAAAATAAAGCCGTTTTTCGCGACCTATTTAAATATAACATGCAATTTAAAAAAAATCAATCAAAAAACAACTCAAAGTTTTATTTTTTTATATGTTTTACAAAATAATTAAAAGCAAAATTAAACGAAATAGATTAAATTGTCGGGAAACACTTGCAAATTATATTGAAATGGTATAAAATAGCAACAGGACAGGAGTTATTATGTCAGTCACCACAAGCAACGCATACGGCAAAATATCCATATCCGATTCCGCCATCGCAAAGGTGGCTAAAAGCGCTACGCTTGAATGTTACGGGATAGTGGATACCGTTTCGAGAAAACTCACCGATTCGCTGTCCGAGTTTTTGAAAAAGCGTACCGACGGCAAAGGCGTCAAGGTCGTTTCAAGCGGGGACAGGATTTATATAGACATCAACGTCATTATAAAATACGGCGTGTCGATAAACGCCGTAGCCGAATCGCTTAAAGAAAGCGTCAAATACAAAGTAGAACGCTTTACGGGTATGATAGTAGATACTGTCAACGTAAATATCATAGGCGTAAAGCTGTAACGTTCATTCGCGCAGTTCGTCCGAATTGCGCGAGTTTGCTGTGCGCGCGGAACGGCAATATAGATTATATCGCGGCCGCGGCGCTTAAAAAAATCCGAGGATTACTATGCAAAAAACAGTAAACAGCACCGAATTCCGCAAAATGGTGGCATCCGGCGCCAGAATGCTTGAAATAAACAGGGCTAAGGTAGATGCCCTTAACGTTTTCCCGGTGCCCGACGGAGATACGGGCACAAATATGTCCCTCACCCTTCAATCGGCGGTAAAGGAGATGAACAACTGCACTTCCAACCGTTTCGAGGAGATTTGCAACGCCGTTTCAAGGGGGGCGTTGAAGGGCGCAAGGGGCAATTCGGGCGTAATTTCTTCGCAGATTTTCAAGGGTATTTGCGAAGTTTTGAAAGAATCAAAAGACGGCTTCGATACCAAAACCTTCGCAAAAGCGTTGGAAGCGGGCACGAAAGTCGCTTACGGCGCAGTTTCCATTCCCAAGGAAGGCACGATTTTAACCGTTATAAGGCTTATGAGCGAATCCGCCGGCAAGCTTGCGGGCAAGCACAAGGATTTCGTTGAATTTCTTACGGCTCTTATAGAAGTCGGAGACGAGGCGCTTGCCAAGACTCCCGAACTTTTACCCGTTCTCAAAAAAGCGGGCGTAGTCGATTCGGGCGGCGTGGGGCTCATGACGATAATGCGCGGTTTTCTCGCGGCTATTTCGGGCGACGAGTCCGAACTTGGCGAAATTCCCACCGAAGCCGCCGCCGAACCCAAGAGCGACGAGGACGTGTTCGGGGATAATTCCGACATAATCAACCTCGATTTGGGCGACATAGAATTTGCATACTGTACGGAATTTTTTGTGATAAATCTCAAACAGAGCACGACTCTCGCCGATATCGACAGACTTAAAGAAAAGCTTATGCAGATAGGCGACAGCGTAATATGTATAGGCGATTTGGAACTTGTCAAAG
>CANRAI010000006.1 GCA_947628555.1 uncultured Clostridia bacterium
CAATAATACTAACGTTTAGGCGGTGGTGAAATTTTGGAAGAAAAACAACCCGTTCATTTGAGGGACAAGGCTCTTGTCATTGAACATCTATCTAAATCATACGGCGACCTTAAAGCCGTAAACGATATTTCCTTCGAAGTCGCAAAGGGTTCGCTCTTTGCGTTTTTGGGTATAAACGGAGCCGGCAAATCTACTACAATAAATATAATTTGCTCGATTCTTTCAAAGGATTCGGGCAAAATTTACGTTGACGGCTACGACCTTGACGAAGATTCTTCTTTTATAAAAAACGAAACGGGTATAGTTTTTCAGACAAGCGTTTTGGACAAGGATTTGACCGTAAAACAAAACCTTGAAATACGTACGGCGTTTTATTCCCTTTCCAAGGAAGAAAGAAAAAAGAATATAAGCACTATCATAAAATTGCTTGAACTCGAACCCATTTTAAATAAGCCCGTCCGCAATTTAAGCGGAGGGCAAATGCGCAGGGTAGATATTGCCCGCGCAATGGTTCACCGCCCCAAACTGCTTATTTTGGACGAGCCGACCACGGGCCTTGATCCCAAAACGCGCTTGGTGGTTTGGGCGTTGATTGATAAAATAAGGGCGGAGACGGGAATGACGGTTTTCCTTACGACCCATTATCTAGAAGAGGCGGAAAAAGCCACGGACGTAGTTATTATGGACAAGGGCAATATTATAGCCCACGGTACGCCCATAGAATTGAAAAACGCCTACTCTAAGGACTATATCGTCAGCTATTCCGGCCAAAACGCCGGGTTTGAAAAACAGCTGGCGAACAGAGGGATATCATTTGAGTATGATTCCGACCGCGAGGCCTATAAAATTTTTATTTCAGACACTGACGAAGCCAAACGGATTATAAATGAATTCGGCGAATATCTTACAGATATCGAAATATTGAAAGGCACTATGGACGACGTTTTCCTTAACGTCACAGGCAAAAATATCAGACTTACGGGAGAGGAAGATGCAAACGGTTAAACCAAAGACTAATGTAGTCGATATATTTTTTCAGTTGACTCGCCGACATCTTTTGGTGCTTTTCCGAAATAAAATGCGTGTGTTCTTCACGGTAATGGCGCCGATAATAATATTTGCCATTTATATCCTTTTTTTAAGGAATATAGAACTCGGCACGGTTGAGTCGGCAATCCTGCAATTAAACTTAGATAAGGGCTATAATCTTAACTATGCCGAGCTTGAAAAGCCTATAAGGTGCATAGTCGATTCCTGGATGTTAAGCGGTATTATAGCCATATCGTCGCTTACCGTATCGTTGCAAACAAACAACATTATAGTAAGCGATAAAGAAAACGGCGTAAACCGCGATTTCGTATCTTCGCCCGTAAGCAAGGGCGTGCTTATTGCAAGCTACTTTTTTTACAGTTTTATAGTTACCGTGCTTATAAGCCTTATTTTCCTTGTGTTCAGCTTTATCTATCTTGCCTGCCTCGGTGAATTTGTGCTTAATTTCGTTGATATTCTCGAAATTGTAGGGATAGTATTTTTCTCTTCGATAAGCTCGGTTTTGTTCACGGTATTTATTTGTTCATTCGTCACGCGCGACGCGACTATGGGCAGTATCAACACCATTTTTTCTACGGCGGTAGGCTTCCTTATCGGCGCATATATGCCCATAGCAATGTTGCCTTTCTGGGTGGGGAATATATGCGGCTTCTTTCCGGGAACATATTCTTGTTCGCTTTTAAGATACGCCTTTTTGGATACTCCTTTAAACAATATGTTTGCGCAGGTCTCCCAAATGGCGGGAGGAACGGAACTTATAGCTACGCTTTCGGAAAATTTCGGCTTTAATTTAAAATTTTTCGGAATGTACGTAGAACCCACAATGCAGGTCGTTGCATTGGCGGTGTTCAGCGTGTTCCTCGGAGTTATAAATATTTTCTCGGCGCGCCACCTTATAAAAGTTGTCGGCTCGCTCCGTAAAAAGAAAAAGTAAGAAGGTAAGCAATGAAAGAAATTGGAAACGGAATATTTAATGTAGGCGTAGAAGACCCCGATATCAGAATTTTTGAAGGCATATTGCCTGTCAAACACGGAATGGCATATAATTCATACGTCATAAAGGACGAAAAATGTGCCGTTATCGATAGCGTTGCGGCAGGTTTCGGAGACGTTTGGCTTAAAAATATAGATGAGACGCTGGGCGGCGCACAGCCCAATTATATTGTCGTTTTGCATATGGAGCCCGACCATTCCGCTAACGTTTTCGAATTTGCAAAAAAATATCCCGAAGCGAAAGTTGTCGGCAATTTCAAGACTTTCGTAATGCTCGAAGAATATTTTGGAACGGATTTTGCCGACAGACGGCTGGTCGTTAAGGACGGAGAAAAGCTTAACCTCGGCAAGCACGAGCTTACTTTCGTGTTTGCCCCCATGGTGCACTGGCCGGAAGTTATGACCGCCTATGAAAGCTTTACAAAGACAGTCTTTGCGGCGGACGGTTTCGGAAAATTCGGCGCGTTGAGCTACGACGAGCCGTGGGACGACGAAGCTCGGCGCTATTATTTTGCAATCGTCGGCAAATATGGCGTGCAAGTACAATCGCTTTTGAAAAAACTTTCGGCTTTTGAAATAAAAACGATATGCTCTTTGCACGGTCCCGTATTGAAGGAAAATTTAGGGCATTATCTGGATTTGTATTCCAAATGGTCGTCTTATCTTCCAGAAACAGACGGGGTTTTCATCGCTTATTCGTCCGTTTACGGACATACCGAAGCGGCTGCCGAAAAACTTGCCGAAATGCTGAAAAAACGGGGCGTAACAGTTGAAATCGGAAACCTTATCACAACCGACAAAACCTACTGCATAGCCCAAGCTTTCAAATACGGAAAAATCGTGTTGGCTACTACGACTTATAATGCGGAAATCTTTCCCGCGATGCGCGAATTTATAGACTGCCTTGTCGAGCGCAACTTCCGCAACCGCACGGTGGGTTTGATTGAAAACGGAAGCTGGGCTCCGCTGACGAACAAGGCGATTTGCGCCAAGCTTGAAAAATGCCAAAATCTTACCTTTACGCAGAATAACGTTACAATCCGTTCAGCTTTAAATGACAAAAGTATTGCTCAGCTTGACGCCTTGGCAGACGAATTGAGCAAATAGCCTATGGATAAAATTGAAAGCTTTAAAGTCAACCACCTTAATCTTGAACCGGGGCTGTATGTATCCCGCATCGACTATCATAACGGTTGCGCAGTGACGACTTTCGATATGCGCATTACTTCGCCTAACCGCGAGCCCGTAATGGATATGCCGGCGATCCACACTATTGAACATCTCGGCGCAACATTTTTGCGTAATTCCGAACGCAAAGAAGAGGTGCTGTATTTCGGACCTATGGGTTGCCGCACGGGCTTTTATATCCTTATGTTCGGCGAGTTGTCGTCGGAAAATGTTTTGGGGCTTGTTATTAAAATGTGCGATTTTATTCTCGGATTCGAAGGCGAAATACCCGGTGCGAAACCCGCCGAATGTGGTAATTGGTCGGAGCAAAATCTGCCCATTGCAAAATACTATATCAGCCGTTACAGATTTGATTTACTTTCGAAAAATAATCTGAAATATAATGAATAGGGTTAATTTATAAATAAAAATATCAAGCGGCATCAAGTTCAAAGTAAGGAGTAGAGGAAGCTTTTTTTAAATAAAAATATTTATAACGTCGGGAGAAAATAATTATGAAAGAATTTGACAGGCTTTGCAATGAATTTGAGGAGGCAAATCCGCTGACGTATTCAGTCGTGCTTGCGGAAAAGGCAAAAACCGTTATTCCAGCTTTATGCGAAATAACCAGAAACGGGCTTGACGGATTAACGCTTTTCGCTGCGTTTATCGTCGGCGCGGTCGTTTCGGACGGCGAGCTGTCCGTTGAAGAGTTCGAACTTACTTATCCCTTGTTCAGGGCGTTTTTCGGCGACGAAATCGGCTATGAGGAATGTGACTACATTGTGGGCAAGATGCGCCGCGAAAACAAACAACTGACTAAATACGTCAACGAAATGGTTGACGCTTTCGGGCAGCTTTCCGAGGAATTGAAAAACGATATCGTCATTGTTTGCCTGATGATATGCGCGATAGACGGCAAAATTTCGACCTCGGAAAAAAGATGGATAAAGAAATTGCTTAAATAAGGCTGGTATATTTTTACGCTTTTGCCTTGGTTTAATCATCATCGGGCAAGAACCACCGATAATAATCGATTAGCCCGTTCAAAATATAATTAAACAACTAAAAAATTGCAAGATAAACAGCGGCGGTTATTTGCTGCTGTTTTTCGTTGCGGGGAATTACTCGATTGGACGAACTTCATCTACTTCAATGAATGGTAATTTAAAATTTTTTCCGCAGAATGATTGCATTTTATCGCAAACTATTTTATAATTTAAATGAAAATTGAACGGTGGGGAGTTTGTGATACAGACTGAGAGGAAGGTGTGATCTTCGACCCGTTAAACCTGATTTGGATAATGCCAACGTAGGGATTTATTTGAGTTGGAAGTTATCTTAAAGTGGCTTCCTTTTAATTTTTTCGTCAAGGTTTTGTAAACGCGCGGCTTTCGGGAATCGGGTCCCCGCACGCCAATATGCTAAAAAGCCGAAATTCCGTTGAGGGCGAAATATGAAGTGCGAAAAAAAAGATTTATTGTTATATGCCGTAACCGGCCGAGCAGGGCTAAACGGCCGCGCGCTGTATGAACAGGTGGAAGAGGCGCTGCGCGGCGGCGCGACATTCGTCCAGCTCAGGGAAAAGGAGCTTGATTCCGACGGCTTTTTAAAAGAGGCTTTGGAAATTAAGGAGCTTTGCCGAAATTTCCGCGTTCCGTTCGTCATCGACGACAACGTGGAAATCGCCCTGAAATCGGGCGCGGACGGCGTGCACGTAGGTCAGCGAGATATGGCGGCGGGCGACGTGCGGGCGTTGATTGGCAAAGATAAAATTTTGGGAGTGTCGGCGCAGACCGTGGAGCAAGCTCTTTTTGCCGAAAGGGCGGGCGCGGATTATCTCGGCGTGGGCGCGGTGTTCCCCACAGGCTCGAAAGCCGACGCGCGGGAAATTAGCCGCGATACTCTTAAAAAAATTTGCGAAGCCGTAAAAATTCCCGTAGTGGCGATAGGGGGGATAAACTCCCGAAACGTTGCGGAGCTTAAAGGCAGCGGCGTCTGCGGCGTAGCTGTGATAAGCGCTGTTTTTTCGGCAAAAGATATCCGCGCGGCAACGGCGGAATTGAAAAAATTAACGGAGCAAACCCTTTTAACATGAATTTCTCTGCTATAAAAGGGGCGATATTCGATTTGGACGGAACTTTGCTTGACTCTATGCCCTTATGGGATAGAGTCGCGGCGGATTATCTGCGCTCGCTGGGAATAGAACCTAAGGAGAATCTCACCGAAAAATTCAAAACTTTCAGCGTGGAACAGTCCGCGCGCTATTATCGCGACAATTACGGGGTCAAGCTGTCCGTCGGGGAAATAGTAAAGGGAATAAATTCCTTTATCGGCGATTTTTATTTCAATAAGGTTAAACTTAAATGCGGCGCGGCGGAGTTTTTGGAAAGACTTCATTCGGCAGGCGTAAAAATGTGCGTGGCTACGGTCACGGACTACGGCCTTGCGGAAGCTGCGCTTAAAAGATGCGGGATTTCAGGCGTTTTTTCGGGCGTCGTTACAGCCGCGAGCGTAGGTTGCGGCAAGGAAAACCCGCTTATTTACGGGGAAGCGTTAAAACTTCTCGGAACTCAAAAAAGTGCGACGGTCGTTTTCGAGGATTCGTTTCACGCCCTCGAAACGGCGAAAAAAGACGGTTTTACCGTAGCGGCGGTATTCGACCCGTCCGAAGAAAACCAAAGCGCAATGAAAGATATTGCCGATTTTTATATAGAAGATTTTTCTAAGTTTGAAGTCATCTGAAATTTTCGCGTAAATTGCCTGCAATTTTTCGCGTGATTTATGCGGCGGGTCGGGGGCACCACTTTTCGCCGCAATATAAAAATAATGCAAGAATATAAAGGGGTAAAAATGAAAACTGCATTATCAATCGCGGGGAGCGATTCCTGCGGAGGCGCCGGTATTCAGGCAGATATTAAAACAATGACGATGAATGGCGTCTATGCGATGAGCGCCGTAACGGCGCTTACCGCACAGAACACTACCGGCGTTTTGGCGGTTTCGGAGTCTCCTCCGGAATTTTTAAAGAGGCAGATTGACGCCGTTTTCGGGGATATTTTTCCCGACGCGGTCAAAATCGGAATGGTTCCTTCGGTCAAACTTATAAAGATTATCGCCGAAAGACTGAAATTTTACGGGGCGAAAAACATAGTGATAGACCCCGTAATGGCGGCGAGCTGCGGTTCGGGCCTTATGGAGAGCGGCGCGGTTTCCGCGCTTGTCGGGGAGCTAATGCCCCTTGCAACGCTTGTGACGCCAAACGTTCCCGAAGCCGCAATATTGTGCGGAATGTCCGTTTCCGACAGGGAAGATATGCTTGAAGCGGCAAGGCGGTTGGGCGCAATGTGCGGGTGCGCCGTGCTTATCAAAGGCGGACACCTTGACGGCGGCGCGGACGACCTTTTGTACGCTGACGGAAATTATCGGTGGTTTGGGGGCGAACGGATAAACAACCCTAACGCCCACGGCACGGGGTGCACTCTGTCGTCCGCAATAGCGGCAAACCTTGCAAAGGGTTTCGATATTTCGGAGTCCGTAGGGCGGGCTAAATCTTACATTAACGGCGCGCTCTCGGCTATGCTCGATTTGGGCAAAGGTTCGGGTCCGCTCAAACACAACTTCAACTTAAACGGCGTTTTCGCAGAAGAAGCCGAGTAACAAAAAATATCTTCTTAAAAGGAAATTTAAAATTATGAGGAATTATACAACGCAAATGGACGCCGCGAGAAAGGGCGTCGTAACTCCCGAAATGAAAGCCGTAGCGAAAAAGGAATACCGCACGGAAGAGGAAATAAGGCAGCTTGTCGCCGAGGGTAAGGTGGCTATCTGCGCAAACAAATTGCATACCTGCATAGACCCCAACGGCGTGGGCTCGATGCTGCGCACAAAAATCAACGTCAATCTCGGCGTGTCGCGCGATTGCAAAGACTACGATATGGAGATGAAAAAGGTTATGGCTGCCGTGGATATGGGCGCGGAGGCGATTATGGACCTTTCTTCGCACGGCGACACCCAACCCTTCCGCAGAAAGCTTACAAGCGAATGTCCCGCCATGATAGGCACCGTTCCCGTTTATGACAGCGTAATACATTACAGAAGGGACCTTGCTACCCTGACCGCAAAGGATTTTATTGACGTCGTCCGTCTCCACGCGCAGGACGGGGTGGATTTCGTAACGCTTCACTGCGGTATAACCCGCAAGACGATAGAGCAAATCAAAAAGCACAAGAGAAAGATGAACATAGTTTCGCGCGGCGGCTCGCTGGTCTTTGCCTGGATGTGCATGACGGGCGAGGAAAATCCATTCTACGAATATTTTGACGAAATTCTCGATATATGCCGCGAGTACGACGTAACCATTTCCCTCGGCGACGCCTGCCGCCCGGGCTGTCTTGCGGACGGCAGCGACGTATGCCAGATAGAAGAGTTGGTCCGTCTCGGCGAACTCACGAAGCGCGCCTGGGCAAAGGACGTGCAGGTAATGGTGGAAGGACCCGGGCATATGCCTATGGACCAGATTGCAGCCAACATGAAAATACAGCAGACCCTCTGCATGGGCGCGCCCTTTTATGTTCTGGGACCCATTGTCACGGATATTGCTCCCGGGTACGACCATATAACCTCGGCTATCGGCGGCGCCATTGCCGCGGCTTCCGGCGCGGCTTTCCTCTGTTACGTAACGCCCGCCGAGCATCTTGCCCTGCCGAACGTAGAGGACGTAAAACAGGGCATAATAGCCTCTAAAATCGCTGCGCACGCGGCGGACATCGCCAAAAAGATACCCCATGCACGGGATTTGGACGATAAAATGGCGGAAGCGCGGCGCACTTTCGATTGGGAAAAGCAGTGGGAATGTGCAATCGACCCCGAAACCGCAAAGGCGATACGTAAAGACCGCGCGCCCGAACAGGAGGACAGCTGTTCAATGTGCGGCAAATTCTGCGCCGTAAGAAGCATGAACAAAGCTTTAAACGGCGAATATATCGATATTTTGTAATTGCCGAAAAAGAATGTGCGGCAACTTGTAGCTTGAAATAAACTTAATGGTGGATTATGGTAAAAGTGAACGGGGTTCAACTGAATATCGACGGCAAAACGATTGCGGAATATATTAAGACTACCCAATACGATATTCGCCGTATCGCGGTCGAGCGCAACGGAAACATAGTTCCGAAATCCGAATACGATAAGGTTGTTTTAAAAGAGGGCGATTCTTTGGAAGTCGTCGGTTTTGTGGGCGGCGGCTGATGGTTCTAACCGAAGAAATGGCGGAACGCTATTCAAGACATTTCGTCTTAAAGGAAATCGGCGTTTCGGGTCAGAAAAAGCTTCTCCAAGCCAAAGTTCTGGTAATAGGCGCGGGCGGGCTCGGCTCGGCGGCGCTTATGTATCTTGCGGCTGCGGGAACGGGCGTCGTCGGTATTGCGGATTTCGATAGAGTAAGTCTTTCAAACCTGCAACGCCAGGTTATTCACAGCTCGGGCGACGTAGGCGTAGATAAGACTCTTTCGGCAGAAAAGTTTATAAGCCGCCTCAATCCCGACGTCCGAGTGATTTTGCATAACGCGAAGATGACCGTCGATAATATACAAAATGTTATATCAGGGTATGATTTCATACTCGACTGTACGGACAGTTTCGAATCTAAGTTCTTAATAAACGACGCCTGTGTTCTTTTCAAAAAGCCATATTCTCACGCGGGGATAGTGCGCTTTGAAGGACAGATTATGACATATGTGCCTGAGAAAGGTCCGTGTCTGCGCTGTCTTTTGGGCGGAGTGCCGCCGAGGGACGGCAGTATAACCTGCTCGTCTGCCGGAGTGCTCGGCGCGGCGGCGGGCGTTATGGGAAGTTTGCAGGCAATCGAAGCCGTAAAGTATATTTTGGACATAGGCGATTTGCTTGTCGGCAGAGTACTTCGGTTCGACGCGCTTAAAATGCAGTTTTCTGCGTTTGATTTCCCGAAAAGCGATTCGGGGTGCGCCGTATGCGGAGCAAATCCCCAAATACGCAGCCTTGCGGATAACAGGGCGGAATACGAAGGGACAGGCTGTATGTGAGGTTTTATGAAGAGCGAAATCGATATAGCCGAATATCTTGCAAACCGTAAAGATGGCGACGTTTTGGTTGATTTGCGCGAAAAACTTATGTTCGGACTCGGAACGATAGACGGAGCCGTGAATATCCCGTTAGACGAAATAGGGCGGCTGTATGAGCTTCCCAAAGACAAAAACATTTATCTGTTCTGTCAGACGGGAGAAGTAAGCGGAGAAATTGCCGAGTTGCTTTCGGACGCGGGATATAACGTATGGAATCTTGCGGGCGGATACAGGAAATACATACGCGGACTTTCGGGCGGCTGCGTTTAAAATTTTAATAAAGGAAGGTTGAAAATGAGTGCAAACGATAAATTGATTTTGGGCGGACGGGAGTTTGAATCGCGGTTTATTCTCGGTTCTGGAAAATATTCCCTGAAACTTATCGAGGCTGCGGTGAAAGACGCGGGCGCGGAGATTATCACGCTCGCCGTGCGCAGGGCTAATACCAAGGAGCAGGAAAATATTCTCGACTATATCCCCAAGGGAGTTACTCTTCTGCCAAACACAAGCGGCGCGAGAAATGCGGAAGAAGCGGTAAGGATAGCCCGTCTTGCGCGCGAACTCGGCTGCGGCGACTTTGTTAAAATAGAGATTATGCGCGATTCGAAGTACCTTCTGCCCGATAACGCTGAAACTATAAAGGCAACCGAAATCCTTGCCAAAGAAGGATTTACGGTGCTTCCTTATATGTATCCAGACCTCAACGCCGCCCGCGACCTTGTAAGCGCAGGCGCGGCGGCAGTTATGCCCCTTGCCGCGCCGATAGGCTCAAATAAAGGGCTTGCCACACGGGAATTTATAAAGATTCTGATTGACGAAATCGAGCTCCCCATAATAGTCGACGCGGGTATCGGCAGACCTTCGCAAGCTTGCGAAGTAATGGAAATGGGCGCGGCGGCGGTAATGGCAAACACTGCGCTGGCGACGGCGGGCAATCTGCCGCTTATGGCTGCGGCGTTCCGCCAGGCGATAGAGGCGGGCAGAAAGGCTTATCTTTCGGGGTTGGGCAGGGTGCTCACCCGCGGCGCTTCGGCGTCCGACCCGCTTACGGGATTTTTACGGGATTAAAATATGGAAAATCAGTTTTTTGTCGATTCATCGTATCTTTCGAAAGAGGCGCTTGAAAAGAAGCACCGCCTGGAAACAGACCCTTCCGCCCGCACAAACCATATGGAATATATGGAGGGAATGGAAAAGATTGATTCAGACGTCTGCGCAAACGCTATTTCTCAGGTCAAAGAGTACGACTATGGGAAATATACGGCAAAGGATGTAAAGAACGCTCTCGGGCGCGCCGTTTGCACGATAGAAGATTTTAAAGCGCTGTTATCTCCCGCGGCAGAACCTTTCTTAGAGGAAATGGCGCAGCGGGCAAGGCTGGAAACGGGTAAACATTTCGGCAACACGGTATATCTGTTTACCCCGTTGTATATTGCGAATTATTGCGAAAATTACTGCGTTTACTGCGGCTTCAACTGCTATAATCACATAAAGCGTATGAAAATGACGGCAGAGCAAATCGACCACGAAATGAAGGTCATTGCCGACAGCGGAATGGAAGAAATCCTTATTCTTACGGGCGAAAGCCGTTCCAAGAGCGACGTCAGGTATATAGGCGAGGCATGTAAGCTGGCGAGAAAGTATTTCCGCATGGTGGGGCTTGAAATTTACCCCGTAAATACCGACGAATATCGCTATTTGCACAAGTGCGGGGCGGACTACGTGACGGTCTTTCAGGAAACTTACGATACAGATAAATATGAAACCTTGCACCTTCTCGGGCACAAGCGCGTATGGCCTTACCGCTTCGACGCACAGGAGCGCGCGCTAAGAGCGGGCATGCGAGGAGTGGCTTTTTCGGCGTTGCTCGGGCTTGCCGACTTCCGTAAAGACGCCCTCGCGACAGCGCTGCATGCGTATTATCTACAAAGGAAATATCCCCATGCGGAGATTTCTATATCCTGCCCCAGGTTGAGACCGATTGTCAACAACGATAAAATCAACCCTTTGGACGTTCACGAAAAACAGCTCTGCCAGATACTTTGCGCATACCGTATTTTCCTTCCGTTTGCGGGAATAACCGTTTCCTCGCGTGAAAGCGCAAAATTCCGTAATGGAATAATCAAAATATGCGCCACGAAGATATCCGCAGGAGTATCCACAGGGGTAGGCGACCACGAAAGCAAATATACGGGCAAAGAAACCGACGGGGAACAAGGCGGCGAACAGTTTGAAATATCCGATGGGCGCAGTCTGAAAAAAACCTACGAGGATATAGAAAAGGAAGGGCTGCAACCTGTTTTAAACGACTATATATGTCTGATATAATCTGCATAACAAATCGCAGACTTTGTAAAGAAGATTTTCTTCTGCGAATAAAAAAAATTGCCGCGGCGCGTCCTGCGGCAATAATTCTGCGCGAAAAGGATTTATCGCCGTCAGAATACGGCGAGCTTGCGGAATCGGTAGTAAAAATCTGCAAAGAATACCATACCGACTGTATTCTTCATTCCTTTTACGGCATAGCTTTTAAGCTTGGAATTAGCGCAATCCATATGCCTTTGCCGGCGCTTAAAAATCTATCCGAGGAGGAGCGGAAAGCTTTTACCATACTCGGCGCGTCCTGCCATTCCAAAGAGGACGCAGTTTACGCCGAGAAGCTTGGGTGCACATATGTTACCGCAGGACATATATTCGAAACGGACTGCAAAAAAGGGTTACCCGCCCGCGGGATTGAATTTTTGCGCGAAGTTTGCGGCAGCGTATCCATTCCCGTGTATGCCATAGGCGGAATAAACCAAAGCAACTTTAAACTTGCGCGGGAAGCAGGCGCAAAAGGAATATGCGTAATGAGCGGAGCTATGACCTGCCCCGATCCGGCGACGTATTTCAACGGATTCAAATCTTAAAGTTGATTACAGACAGAATTTTTATAGACCTAAGAAGCAGAGTAGATAAACGAGCATTTCAAATTCCGGCAGGGGCATTATACAGATTTTGAAACTCCTAAAATTATAAATTATTTTCATTACGCTTTAATCAAAAAAACCGCAATATCTTGCGGTTTTTTTGTGGTACTCCCGACGGGAATCGAACCCATAACTAGCCCTTAGGAGGGGCTTGTTATATCCATTTAACTACGGAAGCTAAATAATTTATAAATATTCTACATCAAAACTCTTTAAAAATCAACCGATTTACGGTAGTCAAGCTTAAAGCGGGCGCGTTGCGCCCGCTTTCGATTGTTAAGCCATTGCGTTCAGTTTCTTTGCCAACCCCGATTTCTTATTAGCGGCAGTGTTCTTTTTGATTACGCCCTTGGTCACTGCGCCGTCGATAATGGAGCAGGTGTGGGGGTACATCGCCGTTGCCGCTTCCTTGTCACCGCTTTCAACTGCGGCAAGAAACTTTTTGACTTCCGTCTTCATTTCGGATTTTACAGCCTTGTTTCTTGCGGTTTTTTTGTCGATTACCAGGACGCGCTTTTTTGCTGACTTTATGTTAGGCATTTGATATCTCCTTTAAAATACCGTATTCTCTTAAATTCTTGTGTAATTTTATCATAAAAATAAAGGATTGTAAACTGTTTTTGATTGGCTTTTCAACATTTTTTAAATATATTTTGCTTTATTACAATATTATTATATATGAGAGCTTCACGCGGAAAGTGTTTCCGCGGGTCAGACCTATGTTAAAACGGAAAGTGGCGCGATAGCAATCTCGGCAGATAAAATCGGGCTTTATCACTTGTGGCCCGAATGGCGTTTTTTCAGCGGATAAACCTGAATTTTTAATGCCGAAAAGTAAAAACCGCAAAAAAATGGGTTTTTTTAGGGATTAGTGACCACCATTATATGAAACCAAATATTGTTTATTTTTGTTTAAAAATCGACTTTTCGGCGTTTTTTTAATGAATAAATTTATTTAAACTTGTGTTTTGCTTATCAAAAGTGGCAAAAAATTCATAATTTTTTAAAAAATTTATTAAAAAGTGGTTGACAGTGGTTAAAGGCGGTGTTATACTAAAATTACATTACTACAAAGGGCGTTTAAATGAGTTTTCTTGCGGGGGCGTACAATCATACGGTTGACGCGAAAAACAGAATAAGAATACCTGCAAAGCTAAAAGCCGATATGGGTATCGACTGCTCGGGCGAAGAGGAGGGTGAACAGAAAAGATTCAGCCTTGTTTTTCAGCCCGGTACGGACGGCTGTATCGCGCTTTACACTCCGGAAGCCGCAGACAAACTTATTGAATCGCTTTCGCAGGTCAAGCAGTCCGATTTCGAAAAGTACAGGGCGGTAAGGCTGTTCCTCAACAATTTCGAAACGGTGGAAAGCGACCCTCAGGGCAGAATGGTAATTCCGCAGAGATTCAGAGAGATTGGCAAAATCAAAAAGGATATAGTTATCTGCGGCGTAGTTGACCACATAGAAATCTGGGCTCGGGAAATCTATGATGAATACATGGATAAGGGAAGCTCAAACGCTATGACCATGAACGACATCGTAAAGACCTTGGAAATCTAAGATGAAAGAATTTTCGCATATCCCCGTGATGCTTGAAGAGTGTATGGAAGGTTTAGGCCCGAAAAGCGGAGAGATATACTACGATTCAACCGTCGGGGGCGGCGGTCATTCTTACGAAATTTTAAAGCGCTCGGCGCCCTCGGGCAGACTGATTGCCACCGATCTCGACGACGAAGCCATAGCGGCGGCGGACGAAAGGCTTAAACCCTTTGCGGGAAGATATGAAATTCACAAATCCGACTATAAGGACTTTGAAAGGGTTTTCGAAACCGCGGGAATAGATAAGGTTGACGGAATTCTTATAGATATGGGCGTTTCCAGCCACCAGCTGGACGACAAGGAAAGGGGGTTCAGCTATATGCAGCCCGACGCCCCGCTTGATATGAGAATGGACAGAACCGGTCCTCTCACGGCGGAATATATAGTAAACAATTATTCGCAGTCGGAGCTGTCAAGGATATTAAAGGATTACGGAGAAGAAAAATTTGCTTCAAACATAGCAGCCAACATAGTTAAGGCGCGAACCCGAAGCGCCATAACTACCTGCGGCGAGCTTGCAGATATAATAGAAAAAAGCATACCCGCAAAATTCAGGCAAAACGGTCCTGCGGCGAGGAAGAGCTTCCAAGCCATAAGGATTGCCGTAAACGGAGAGCTTACGGGGCTGTACGACTGCATTATAAGTCTTACCCGAAGACTTAATAAGGGCGGAAGGATAGCGGTAATGACTTTCCATTCGCTTGAAGACAGAATCGTAAAGCAGGCGTTCAGATATCTCGAATGCGACTGTCTGTGCGATAAAAGTTTGCCCGTATGCGTGTGCGGCAAGAGGAAGGAAATCGAAATCCTCACCAAAAAGCCGACAGTGGCAAGTTTAAAGGAAATTACCATTAACCCGCGCTCGAAGAGCGCAAAGCTGAGAATAGCTGAAAAAATATAACGAAATTGCGTTGAGGAGAATACTATGGCAGTCGCAACACCCGTTTTGGAAAAAGAAAAACAGCAAATTGAAGATGAAAAGCATAACGCGCTTATCAAGGAGAGATATTTAAGGCTTCTCAATCCCGAAAGCAAGATGGACGACCTTAAAGAAGCGGAGTACGTACCTGAGAAATCCGATACGCCCGTTTACGAGCAGTCCGCTCCCGTGTATGCGCAGGCAGCGGCGCCCGTTTATGAACAACCCGCGGCGCAAGCGTATTCTCAGCCCGCGGCGACCGTTTACGAACAGACGGCGGTGGAAACGCATACCTACAACGCAGGTCCCGTCCTCGCGCCCAGCGGGCGTGCCGACGCAGATATATTCCGCGCCGACAGCGAAATAAATATGCGGCTGAAAGCACAGCGTGAAGTATCCGCCGCGCCCCAGCCCGCACCCGAAGAGGACGAAAACGAGGACCTCCGTCCTACGCAGACGACCATTCAGTATAAGACCGAAGCCGTCAGACAAAACCGCGAGGAGGGCGCGAAAGTCACGACCCGCCCGACAAGGCATTTAAACCTTTCCAAGCACGATAAAATCGTGATTGCCGCGGTGGTAGTGGTTATTGTGGCGCTGTTCGCTCTGATAATAGTAAACTCCGCGATAATTTCGGGAATCAACAATGAATTGAGCGCTCTCAAAACTACGTTGAACACGGCGCGCGGCGCATATTCGGGCGTCAGCGATAAAATATCGGAATACACCTTGAACCTTGAAGATACGGTAAAGGCGCTTGCGGAAAGGCTGGGAATGGTAAGGTAAGGAGAGACGACCATAAAAAACAGAATAAACAAAACAGGGTTTTCAACCACGGTTTTACAAAAGAGGTTATTGTCAATTGCATTGGCAATAACCTTTATTTTTTTCATTATCCTCGGCAGGCTTTTATATGTGCAGGTGGCGTGGAGTTCTGAACTGAAACTCCGCGCTTCCGACCAATGGAACAGGGAAATCCCGATAATCGCGCAGCGCGGAAAAATAACCGACCGAAACGGCGTGATTCTTGCTGGCAACCGCACATCTTACAGCGTGTTCCTGCGCCCGAACGCCGTTGTGAACGCCGAATATACCGCCACGATTTTAAGCGGAATTTTTAAAATCGACCCGAACGCCATCCTTGAAAAAATCAAGGGCGGCAAGGTTTCCGAAGTGACGATTGCACGACAGACGGACAAGGAGAGCATTGAAAAACTCGCCTCGTACGACCTTGCGGGGGTGTATTATTCCCGCGATAATTCGCGCAGCTATACATATGGCGACGCGCTATGCCAGGTATTGGGGTTCACCGCTTCGGACGGCACGGGCGTGGCGGGATTGGAGAGATTTTATAACACGATTTTAAGCGGCACGGACGGCGAAATTACCTATTCGACGGATATCGTCGGTATTGAAACGGAAAATTCAAAAGTTCTTTATAACGAAGCGTCTCCCGGCGACGAAATAAGGCTTACGGTCGATATAGACATTCAGCTTGCCGCGGAGGACGCGATGAGAAGCGTATATAAATCTTCGGGCGCGAAGTCTGTTGCCTGCGTCGTCCTCGACCCGCGCAATTCGGACGTCCTTGCCATGGTGAATTATCCTTCTTACGACTTGAACGAAGTCCCGAGGAACGATACCGAAAGTTTGAACGCGCTGACGAGAAACGGAATCGTAAGCGATATTTACGAACCGGGTTCGACTTTTAAAATTATTACCGCTGCGGCGGATATAGAGGAATATCTTCGCGGAAATCCCAAGGCGTTTTCCACTTCATATGTTTTCAACAGCAGCAGAACGCGTACGGTTGACGGAACAAAAATAAAATGCTGGTCTGACCACGCGAACGGAAAACATTCCAACCAAACGCTTGCCGTCGCGCTTAACAACAGCTGCAACCCATGTTTTACCGATATTGCGCTTTCCCTCGGCAAGGAAACGTTTTATTCTTATCTTCAAAACTTCGGCTTCGGCAAGGATACGGGTATAGACTTTTCGGGCGAGGCGGTCGGAATGTTGGTGCCCGAAACGGCGGTCAGGGATTGCGATTTGGCGAGAATAGGCTTCGGTCAGACAGTTGCGGTGACGGGCGTGCAGCTTGCCTGCGCGGCGGCGGCTGCGGTGAACGGGGGAAATTATTATTCCCCGAGATTTTTAAAAAGCATAATTTCCGCCGACGGAAAGACGGTCGAAGAGAAAAAACCCGTGCTCAAAAACAAAGTAATAAGCGAAAAGGCTTCCCAAATTCTCGCGGAAATGCTCGAAGGAGTTGTAAAGGAAGGCAGCGGCAAACACGCGTACATAGAGGGCTACAAAGTGGGCGGCAAAACGGGTACCGCGCAAAAATACGAGGACGGACATGTGGCGCAGGGCAAGTACGTTTCTTCTTTTGTGGGATTCTTTCCCGCCGACGACCCGCAATATCTCGCGCTAATCATAGTTGACGAGCCGCAGGGCGTTTATTACGGAAGCACGGTCGCCGCGCCCGTTGCCGGCGAGATTTTCAAAGACATAATAAAAATCAAGAACATAGAACCATTTGAACGGACGGAGTAATTATGAAGCTTTCTGAATTGATAAAATATGCCGAGGTTAAAGAAATTTCGGGGTTTTCTGACGTGAAAATAAGCGGGATATGCGCTGACAGCAGAAAAATCCGCAGGGGAGATTTGTTTATTTGCTATAAGGGCGGAAATTTCGATTCTCACGAAAAAGCCGCCGAAGCGGAGAAAAACGGCGCCGCGGCGGTCGTATGCGAAAAGCCTGTCGGCTGTAATATCCCGCAGATAACGGTGGGTGACGGAAGGGCGCACGTTTCCAGACTTGCGCGCGCTTTTTACGGCTTTGCGGACAAAAAGCTTAAAATCTCAGCCGTAACGGGCACCAACGGAAAGACTACCACGACTTATATGCTTGAAAGCATATTGAAAGCTTACGGCAAAAGCGCGGCAGTAATCGGCACGCTCGGCATAAGTTACGCGGGGAAATTCATCGCCCCCGAACTTACCACGCCCGACCCCGTTTATCTTCATTCTGTTTTCGCGGATATGGTTGCGTGCGGCGTCGAGTACGTTTTTATGGAGGTGTCGGCGCACGCGCTGTATTTCGACAAGATAAACGGTCTGCATTTCGAAGTGGGGATTTTTACAAATTGTACGCAAGACCATCTCGATTTCTTCAAGACCATGGAAGAATACGCCGAATGTAAAAAATTATTGTTCAAAGACGGCAGATGCGGATATTCGGTTATAAATTCGGACGACGAGCTCGGCGTTGAACTTATGAAAACCGCGAAAAATCACATATCCTACGGCCTGAAAAATCCTGCCGACGTATTTGCGGTGGATATCCGTGAAAAAATCGACGGAACGGCGTTCGTTCTGAATCTTTTCGACGAACTGTACGAAATCAACCTGTCAATCCCGGCTCTGCACAACGTATATAACGCCATGGCGGCGGCAGCCTGCGCGAAAATTCTCGGCGTGGATACGGCGGCAATCGCAAAAGGGCTGAAAGAACTAAAAAATGTTGAGGGCAGGCTTGAAAGAGTGGCGAAGTACAACGGCGCGGATATTTTCGTTGACTTTGCGCATACTCCCGACGGATTGGAAAAGTCCTTGCAGTCGCTGAAAAACCTTTGCAGAGGAAAGCTGTACTGCCTTTTCGGCTGCGGAGGAAATCGGGACAGGGCGAAAAGACCCATTATGGGCGAAGTCGCGGCTAAGTATGCCGATTTTCTGATTATCACCTCCGACAATCCCCGATATGAAGAACCTTTCGACATAATTTCGGAAATAGAGAGAGGGGTGAAGCCTTCGGGGAAGGACTACGTCACCGTAACCGAGCGCGACGTAGCTACCGAATATGCAATACGGCTTCTTGAAAAGGGCGATATTTTACTTGTCGCGGGTAAGGGCGGCGAGCACTATCAGGAAATAATGGGCATAAAACACAGCTACGACGACAATACCGTTATAAAAAAGATTATCGGGATTTAAATGAAACTTATATTTATTGGTATTCTCGGCGCGTTTGCCGCGTCGTTTTTACTGACTTTACTGCTTCTGCCCATTTTAAAAAGGTTGAAAGCGGGGCAGTATATTCTCGGATACGTAAAAGAGCATATGTCGAAAAGCGGCACGCCGACAATGGGCGGGCTGGGTTTTATAGCCGCGGTCATAATCGTCGGCTTTTCGATATGCGGTTTCGGAAATGGCGAAATAAATCTGACCCTCGCCGTAACGGCGGGCTATATGATAGTCGGATTTTTAGACGACTTTTTGAAAATTTACAAGAAGAAGAACGAGGGGTTGAAACCCTATCAGAAAATCGTTTTTCAGTTTGCGATAGCCGCTGTCGCGGCTTTTTACTGCTATTTCAACAACCTTACGAAAATCAATATACCTTTCAGCGGCTTTTCGCCCGATATAGGTTGGGGCATAATTCCCGTCGTTATATTTATATTCATTGCGACGGTGAATTGCGTCAATCTCACCGACGGTCTTGACGGATTAGCCGGCGGGACAAGTTTGTGCTATCTGGCAGTTTTCGGCGTTTTGCTTTTTTTGCAGGGCGCGGAAATGTCTTACCTCTGTTTCGCCGCGGCGGGCGCGTTGGCGGCATTTTTGGTTTTCAATGTAAACAAGGCTTCCGTTTTTATGGGGGATACGGGTTCGCTGGCGCTCGGCGGGCTTATATCCTGCGTTTCAATCTTTTCGGGAAACTCTCTGTATATTCCGATTATCGGAATTATGTTTGTACTTTCGGGAATATCCGTTATAGTGCAGGTAATATATTATAAAAGGACAAGGAAGAGAGTTTTTTTGATGGCGCCCATACATCATCATTTTCAGATGAAAGGTCATTCCGAAAGCAAAATTGCCTTTGCATACGCCGCGCTCACTGCCTTCGTCGGAATATTTTGTTTGATTTTTGTGAGGTAAAATGTATTTCGGAAATCAAAAGTTCTTGGTAGCGGGCATGTCGAAATCGGGCGAGAGCAGCGCGCGGTTTCTCCTTGACAGGGGCGCGGAAGTGTATCTTTACGACGACGTCGTAAGCGATAACGTTACAGCCGTCTGTGAAAAACTCGAACAATCGGGAGCGCACACTCTGAACGCCGAGGAATACAGGGACGCCGCCCAAAATTGCGACGTGCTTGTGCTCAGCCCCGGCATACCCATAGATACTCCATTGCCTGTTTCTTTCAGAAAGCAGGGAAAGGCGATAATCGGGGAAGAGGAGCTTGCCGCGCTCTATTTAAGGGCGACTGCAGTTGCCGTGACGGGAACAAACGGAAAGACGACCACGGTTTCGATGATGAACGACATTCTGAACGCCGCGGGGAAGCGCAGCGTGGCTTGCGGAAATATAGGCAATCCGCTTGTAAAGGAAGTTGAAAATCTTGATTTCGACGACTTTGCGGTGATTGAAATTTCCTCCTTCCAGCTTGAAACGCTTTCAAGCCTGCGCCCCCATGTGGCAATAATAACCAACGTGACGGAGGATCACCTTAACCGTCACTACAACATGGAAAATTACATATTTTTGAAATCGAAAATCCTGCGGAATTTGCGTGAAAGCGAATACGCCGTGTTGAATTACGACGACCAGACCGTCCGCTCGTTTGCAAAGAATTGCAAGGCAAAGATAGTATATTTTTCGGTGCAGAACAAGGTGGAGGGGGCTTATTTCGAAAACGGCGGTCTATACTTTAACGGCGAAAAATATCTCGAAATGTCCGATATGACCGTCGGAGGGGTACATAACGTATATAACGCTTTGGCTTGTATAGCCGCCTCGGCTGTTCTCGGACTGGATAAGCGCGCGGTCGCACAAGCGATATGCGCGTTCAAGGGCATAAGACACCGCCTTGAAAAAGTGCGGGAAGTGGGCGGCGTAACTTACATAGACGACAGCAAGGGTACAAATATCGACGCGACAATTAAGGCGGCGCAGACAATGACCGCGCCCACGGTCATTCTGCTCGGCGGGAAAGATAAAGGGTACGACTATACTCCGCTTTTTGAAAATCTGCTGTCAACTTCAGTAGTTCATGCGGTGATATACGGCGAAAACAGGTTTAAAATGTTGAACGCGGCGGTAAAATCCGATTTTGTTAGCGTTTCGCTTTGTTCCGACTTCGATACTGCGGTACGCCTCGCCCGCTATATAGCAAAGCCCGGGCAGAACGTTTTGCTGAGTCCCGCAAGTTCCTCTTTCGACAGCTTTTCAAATTACGAAGAGCGCGGCGACGCTTTCAAGGCGATGGTGGAAAGCATTGATGACGGAGAATAGAAAAAAAGCGGGAGATATCCCGCTTTTAATCTGTGTATTCGCGATGGCGTGTTTCGGCTGCCTTATGATTTATTCCGCAAGCGCCTATACCGCGGAAGTGCAGTACGGCGACAGCCTGTATTTTGTCAAAAAGCAACTTTTAGGGCTTGCCCTCGGAACGGCGGCGATGCTCGGGGCGTGCTTTCTGCCCTATAAAAAACTTGAAAAGCTGAAATATCCCGCCGTAATCGTCGCCGCGGCGCTGCTTATACTTGTGTTCGTGCCGGGCGTGGGGGTAACAAACTACGGCGCGACCCGCTGGATAGGTTTCGGAGGGTTTACTATACAGCCTTCCGAAATTGCAAAATATGCGTTCGCTCTGTTTACGGCTGCGTACTTTGCCAAAAATTACAAAAAGGTAAAAACCGTAACGGGGGTGCTGCCCGTGCTCGCCGTCGGAGGAGTTTTCTGCCTTCTTATCATAGCCGAGCCCAATATGTCCATAACGATGTGCGTGGGACTTTTAATGCTCGGATTGATATTTTTAAGCGGAACGAATTTAAAAACCTTTTTGATAATTCTTATCCCGTTTTTTTTCGCCGTGCCCCTTTTAATAATTTTAGAACCGTACAGGTTGCAGAGGCTTTCCGCATTCATCGACCCGTGGGCTTCTCCGAAGGATGAGGGATATCAGCTTATCCAGTCGCTTTACGCTTTGGGGAACGGCGGACTTTTCGGCACGGGGCTATTCAATTCCACGCAAAAATACAGGTTTCTGCCCTTTGCGGAAAGCGATTTTATTCTTTCGATTATGGGGGAGGAGCTGGGATTTTTCGGGCTTCTGATATTCTTCGCCGCGTGCGCGTTTATCGTATATCGCGGAATAAGAATCGCCAAAAATTGCGGCGACAGATTCGGATTTCTGCTTGCCGCGGGTTTTACTCTTGTCTATGGGATACAGGTGGTGATAAACGCGCTCGTCGTAAGCGGCGCGATTCCGCCTACGGGTCTGCCGCTGCCCCTAATTTCAAGCGGGAACACTTCGCTTATTATAACAATGGCTTCGATGGGCGTGCTTTATAACGTGTCGCGCGGCAATTAACAACGAAATTGACGTCCGCCATATAATAAAGTATATTTTACTATTCGGAGTCAATATGGAAAAATACGTCATAAACGGAGGAAACAAGCTGTATGGGAGCGTGAAAATTCAATCTGCAAAAAATTCTGTGCTTCCCATACTGGCTGCGGCGGTGCTTACCGACGGAACAATCACGATACTCGACGTACCGCAGATTACCGACGTAAGCAACATGGTGAAAATTCTTACCCGCCTCGGCTGCAAAGCCGTGTTCAACGGGGATAATCTTATAATTGACAGCTCCTCGGCGAACTGCTTCGAGATTCCAAGCGGGCTTGCCCACGAGCTGAGGTCGTCGGTTTTTTTACTCGGTTCTCTCGTGTCGCGCTTTAAAATGGCGAAAATCGCCTTCCCCGGCGGGTGCGACATAGGACTGCGGCCCGTGGATTTACACCTTACTGGTCTTAAACGGCTCGGGGTTGAGATAACGGAAGAAAACGGCTACATACTTTGCAAATGCGAAAAACTTATGGGCAACGAAATAATGCTCGACTGCCCCAGCGTGGGCGCAACCGAAAACATAATGCTCGCCGCAGTAAAGGCGGAAGGGACTACGGTAATCAAAAACGCCGCGCGCGAGCCGGAAATAGAGGACTTACAGAAATTTTTGAATATGATAGGGGCGAAAGTCAGGGGCGCGGGCAGCGGGACCGTTGTAATAGAGGGCGTCCAAAACCTCGGCGGCGCAACTTTCAAACCCATTCACGACCGCATAGAGGCGGGAACATTCCTTGTTGCGACGGCTATGTGCGGCGGGGAAGTGGAGCTTGAATGTTCATGCGCCGAAAATTTAAGTTCGCTTTTACATAAACTTCGGGAAAACGGTTGCATTATACGGATAAAAAATGATAAAATATCTTTGGAAAGTTCAAGAAGGCTGACTTCGGTCAAAACTATTGAGACTCAACCGTATCCTGGCTTCCCGACTGATTTGCAGGCGCAGATTACCGCGCTTTGCTGTATCTGCCGCGGGCAGTCGATAATCACCGAAAATCTCTTTGAAACCCGGTTCAAATATGTTCCCGAGCTCAGGAAAATGGGCGCGGACATAACCGTGATTAACCGCAGCGCTTTTGTGCGCGGGGTGGATAAATTCAAGGGGGCGACGGTGGTCGCGCACGATTTGCGCGGCGGCGCGGCTTTGGTTTTGGCTTCGCTTGCGGCGGAAGGCGTCAGCGAAGTTCTTGATATTTCACACATCGACAGAGGTTACGGCAGATTCGAGCAAAAGCTGGGGAGTCTCGGCGGGGATATAAAAAGAGTCGCCGTATAGGAGCTTATGAAGTACTTCAAAAGAATAATTTGGTTGGTTCTCGCGATATTTCTGCTTGCTTCGGTCATAATCGGGATAGGCATAATTTTCGCGGTGAAGAACGTAAACGTCTCGCTTGAAAGTTTCAGATATGCGGATTGGGATTATTTGACGGACGAGGAGCGCTCTGCGGCGGAAAGCGAAATCAACCTGCTGAAAGGCAAGGTGCTGGATAAATTCCGCGGCACGCTTATAACCTATATCAAAGAGGAAAAGGTGGCGGAATGTTTCGAAGGCACAGACTTCGTTCTCGACGGCTTTGAAACAGATTATCCCTGCACGTTAAATCTCTCGCTTAGGGAGAGAAGGGAAACTTTCGCGGTGGCTTCTGGTTCCGGATATGCCGTTTACGACGAAAACGGCGAGTATCTCTGCTCGAAAGACAACGCTTTTAATTCGATAGACGGCGCTCCGGACGTCGCCGTTTCCGGCGCGTCCGCAGACGAAATGGCGGACGTCGCGTTTGTCGCGAAACTGTTTGGAAAAAACTTCTCTGCTCTGCGCCCCGTGGTAAGCGAAATCGAAGTGCAGAAAAACGTCACTTCTAATATGGTATTTTATCTTTACTGCGGTTTAAAGGTGCGCATAGTTGATTATCCCAACCTTGCCGAAGAAAAAGCGGCGGCGGCGTTTAAAGAATATGCTTCGCTTACGGGCGAACAGAAACTTTCCGGAACGATTATCGCAAGCGTCAGGGCGGATGGCGGCGCGGCAGTGGCGGAGCGTACGCCCGATTAACGGATATGTATTGCGTTTAGGACAAATAAAATGTAAAAAAAGCGGTCGATTGCGGCCGCTTTATACTTTATTTTAGTTGACTTTAATAATATGGTATTATATAATAGTTTATATAATAAAACTTTCGGGAATATGTTGTCTTTTATGCGTTCAAACTACGTGGCAGTGCTTGATATCCGTTCGTCCGAAATGACCGCGGTCGTGGGTGAAAGAGGGGTAAACGGTACTTTTATAATAAAAAGTAAATATACCTGTCCATACGACGGATTTGCCGAAGGCGAATTGCTTGACAAAGAAAACTTTGCTTCGGCTGTATGCGAGTTGGTGCGCAATACTATCGGTTCGTCGGGAAGCGTAAAAACTTTCTACGTTGGTATTCCGGGCGAATTTTTGAAGATTGTAAACACCGAAAAGACCATAACATTTCCTTCCGCAAAAAAAATCCGCCCCGCGGATATGGAAACGATAATCCGTATGTCCGCGCCCCCGCCCGACAAGGAGTGGAGAACAATCCGCAACAGCTGTATCTATTACGTATTGTCGGACAAGCGCAAGCTTATAAATCCCGTAGGGGCTGTTTCGGACAGCTTGCAGGCGCGGCTGTGCCATTTCAGATGCAATACCGATTTCGTTGAATGTCTTATGGATACTTTTAAAGGATTCAGCGGGATTCCGAACATAAATCTGATTCCATCGACCTTGGCGGAGGCGCTGTATCTTGTCGAACCCGAAAAGCGGGATGAAGGCGCGGTGCTTTTCGACCTCGGTTACATTTCCTCTACTTACAGCGTGGTTTGCGGAAACGGGCTTTTGTACAGCGAATCATATTCGGTGGGAGTCGGACATGTCGCCTTTTATCTGATGGACGAGCTGGATATTCCGTTCGACGTGGCTTCGACTTTTCTATCTACCGTCAATCTGAACGCCAAGGAAAAGCCGAACAGCGTTGAGCAATGTATTTACGAGGGTAAAACTTACAGTTTTTCTACGGAAAATCTGCGCGCGAAAATTCGCGAAGGGTTGGACCTTTTATGTGAAACGATAGAAACCTGCCGTCAGAATTATTCCGGCAAAAATTTGGACGGCAAACCCGTACTGTTCACGGGCGAAGGGGTCAAAACAATCAGGGGGGCGGTCGAGCATATTTCCGGCAGGCTTGTAAGAAGTGTGGAAATAGTCGCGCCCAAAGTTCCTTATTACGACAAACCGCAGTTTTCATCTCTTTTCAGCCTTTTGGATATGGCATTGAAAGACGCAAACGCATAACATAAAAATTCAACAAACAATGGTTAATAACGGAGGTTAATTTTAAAATGTTTAACGATATAGGCGCTTCATATAATTTCAATAATCCGAATACTGTTCCCGTAAGCAGCGGCGCGCAAC
>CANRAI010000007.1 GCA_947628555.1 uncultured Clostridia bacterium
GAGCTCGAATCCCCAGCCTTTGGTTCCGTAGACCAACGCTCTATCCAATTGAGCTAACAGCGCATAGTTATTAAATTATTTGCCTTTTCGTAAGGCGTAAGTTTGCCGCACCGAAAAGTCCGCGCCCCCGACCGACAGCCTAAACATTATATAAAATATATCCCGCTTTGTCAACCGTTTTTTAAAATTTTTTATACCGCGCCGCGCGGCCGTTTCGGGCGCGCGGCGCGGGTCAACTCGGGAAAATTATTTCTATTCTTCGGAATTTTCGTCCTGCGAGGAATTGAACGAACTTGCGCCTATAAACGATTCCTCCGCGTCCTCAATAACCCTTTTCACAAGCCCCTTTTCGATAAGCGCCATTGTGCCGTTGTAGGGCTCGTAATAATCTACGGGTTCGCGGCCGGTTTTATGCGTGCCCAGCTTTTTGAACACTTCGGCTATAAGTTCCGTCGCATAACGCACGCGTTTGTCGCTTTTAATGCGATAGAGGGCGGGCGTGTCGGCAAACATGGAAATTTCCGCGGCGTCCTCCACTCCGTACTTGCTTTCCGCATAGTCGCTTGGGTTAAGCGCAAGATACAGGCACAACGTTTTGCCTTTTATGAAAAATTTGGCGGCGGGGTTTTTCTTATACGAAAAGCTTTCGTACTTCCAGCTTATTCTGTTTGTGGCGTTTTCATAGGAAAGAATTTCGTTTTTCAGCTTACCGTACCACTCTTTCAGCTTATCGTCCGACTGTATAAGCCTTGCGCGGAAACTGCGATTATATCGCATCGAATTGCGCTCGTCCCCGAAGAGCACGGTTTCGTCCGCGACGGGCGGGGCAATAAGCGCCATATACGACTCCGCGTCGCCCGCAAGCGCAAGCTCACCCTCCACGGTAGGAACAGGCTCGTCGTCGGCGGCGGAATATTCTTCTTGGGCGTCGTCCTAAGTATCGTCTTTGTGGCCGCCGCCGTGCTCATCATCCCCTTTGCCCGCGCCCGTCGTTTGGGAATTTTGCCCGGGCTTTTCCCCTTCGGACGGCAAATCCCTGTAAATTATAATAGGGTCTTTCTTTTTTGCCGCCTTTAAACCCTTTGAGAGTCTTACGACGGCGATAATCAGTATTATTACGAGTATGTACAACACGGCAAGCATGATAACCACCGCCCACTGAAATACCGACAGTTCGAACGGCAAGATATCCTTTAAAAATGGCATAAATTCCTCCTATGACCGCCGCTTATCCCAATATTGCCGCGTTGCCTTGCGGACAGCCTTACCGTTTCATTTTACTATTTTAACCGATTGCAAGTCAAGCGTTTGAATGAACGGTCAGAATTTTAAAAATTCAGACGCTTTTAAGAAATGAAAACGTATGAATAAATCGGCGGCGGGCGCGTAATTTGCGCCCGCCGCCGCTTAAAAGCCGCTTAGAAAGCCACCGCTTAATATTTATAGAAATTATTATTTACAGTTTTGAATCATAAGACGGATAATTTCTTTATCGGTCTGGCGCATGCCATTGCGCGCGATATCGCCGACGTTGGCGATAGTTTTCTCCACACAGTCACCCAAAATACCGTCGCCGCACGGGAAAGAAGAGCCGTTCCTGCTCATCTCCATTCCTATAAGCCCCGCCTCAACCGAAGAAGCGATTTTGGCGGCGCAGCTTGCCTTTGCGCCGTCGCAGAACAAGCCCGAATTTATGGCGAGCGCATTAGCTATGGCACAGGAAATTTCTTTAAGCCCGCCGCCGTACAAATAGCAAATGCCCGCGCCCGCGCCGCAACCCGCGCTGACCGCGCCGCAATAAGCCGAAAGTCTGCCGATGCCTGACTTCAAATGTATAGTTACAAGGTCGGAAACGGCTATGGCGCGTATCATCTTTTCGCGGCTTACGCCGAGGTGTTCGGCAAAGGTTATTACGGGAAGGGAAGCCGTCATCCCCTGATTGCCGCTGCCAGAAACTATTACAACGGGCAAACTGCAACCGTTCATCCTCGCGTCCGAACCCGCGGCTGCCCTCGCCTTTGCGCGGTTATATACGCTGTCACCGAAGGATTTTAATAGAATTTTGCCCACTCTTGCGCCATAATCGTTTTTAAGCCCTTCGTCCGAAATGGCTGTGTTGTACTCTATTTGTCTGCCGATAAGCGGCTCGACGTCGGACATCTTCGCGCAATCGGCAAATTCTAAAATATTTTCTACCGTAATCAGACTTCTGTCCGCACCCTGCGGCGCGGTAGTTTCGCCTTCGTCGTCCTTTTTGAGAATATCCTCTCCGTCACGGGAAATCCGCACTACGTTCGTGTGGTGTCCCGTTATCCTTACAAACGCCGAATGGCCGGCAGCACTCACCTCGACGGAAATATCGAAAATGCAGTCCGAACGCGACTGTTCCACCGAAAATTCCGTTGATTTTATGTAGGCGTAGATTGCGGGAAGGTCTTTTTCCGTAACGGAAGAAATTACCTCCAAAATCTTGTCCTCGCGCCCCGCGACTATTCCAGCCGCGGCGGCGGAAGTTACGCCTTTAAGCCCGCCCGTCCCGGGAACTACCACGCCTTTTACGTTCTTTAAAATGTTCCCGCTTACGGCGATTTTCACCTTTTCGGGGGTAAGTCCCAAAGTTTTGCGCGCCAGCGCCGCGGCATACGCTACGGCGATAGGCTCTGTACAGCCCATTGCGGGCAGCAACTCTTCTTTCAACGCTGTAAGACAGCTTTGGTAAACGATATCTTTCATAGCACTAAAATAATACTTTTTTTAACGTATTTTGTCAATTATTTTCAGATATATGAAAATATATATTTGAAACCCGACAGCCCAGCGGACGGAATAGAATTACTTATTTCTTCCGTTTCGCGACTTGGTAATTTAACCTATTAGGCGCAACAAATCATATAATGCGGTATGAAAACAGCGGACTATGACAGACAGGCGGCGGTTGCGTATGCGCGTCGCTGGGCATTCGGGCGGAATCCCGATTATTACAATTTCAACAATATCGGCGGAGATTGCACGAATTTTGCCTCCCAATGCATTTATGCGGGCGCGAAAGTTATGAATTACACACCCACATTCGGGTGGTATTATAAATCGGTAAACGACAGAACGCCGTCATGGACGGGCGTGGAATTTCTATATGAATTTTTGGTGAACAACAAAGGCGCGGGTCCCTTTGCCGAAGAGGTTGCGCCCGATAAATTGCAGGAAGGCGATATAGTCCAGCTGGGCACTGCGACGGACGATTATTACCATTCGCCCGTCGTAACTTCCTTGCGCGGCGGACAAATTTTCGTTGCCGCCCATACGTTTGACGCATACGACCGCCCCCTTTCCTCCTACCGCTTTGCAAAAGCGCGCGGAATACATATTCTCGGCGTCCGAAAGGATGATTAGCCCGCCTTCAAGCGGAATGAAGATATAGTTTTGAACAGCCGATATAATTTCGTCGTATTTATCTTTATCAGCGTCAAATAACTATTTTGGAAAGCGGTTTGTATTGAATTAAAAAACGGCGTATTAAAAAAGCCGAGCCGAAACACAGTTTCGGCTCGGCTTTTTTGGTGGGAACAACGGGACTTGAACCTGTGACCTCTTGCATGTCAAGCAAGCGCTCTGACCAACTGAGCTATGCCCCCAAACTTTTCATAATCATATCATAGTCTTAAAGTAAAAATCAAGCGTTTTCGGGTTGCGCCGCAAAATTAAGCCGCCGTCTATAAGATTTATTCCGAACGCCGCATAATTTATTGACATTTATAATTTAAAGGTTTATTATGATTTTGTTAAGGGGATATGGCTCAGTTGGTAGAGCGATGCGTTCGCAACGCATAGGTCGCCGGTTCGAACCCGACTATCTCCACCAGCGACAGGCACTGACTTTTGTCAGTGCCTGTCGCTGTGTTTGGGAAAGGTAGTAAAAAGAAACTCCGCGTGGTTCGCCCAAGCAAACAAAGTTTGCGACGCTTGGCGCCATAGACGCAAAATTCTCCCTTTATAAAGCCCCCCAAGCCGATTACTTCGGTTTGGGGGGCTTTATAATTAGTTTTTTTAATACCTGCCAAAGCCAATTTATTAGACGAATAATTTAAAATAAAAGTTCTTTCTTCTTCGTTTCGAATTCTTCAAGTGTAATTATGCCGTCATCGAGCAACTTTTTATATTTTTTAAGTTGTTCAATATTATTATCAAGCAAGTTAATTTGGTTTTCTGTTGCCACTTTCACTCGTGTAATCAATACAGAATATTCTTCTGAACCTTCAGCGGCTGTTATGATTTTAGATGTTCCGTCATTATAGTCAACTTTAAACTTATATACTCGTGTTAGTATAATCTCTTGATAATTTAATACCGCATGAAGTTTATCTGAAACTTCGGTATATGAGTCTAGAATCATAACCGATTTTATATTATCAACCGATAACCTATATGAAACATTTTTTTGTAATTCTAACTCTCGCGCTTTTGCGAGTTGTTCTTTTGCTTTTTCCAAACGTTCAATACATATTTTTATATTGGTTTCATCGTTTAACTTTAACCCAACAATGCACGGTTTTATTATCAAGATAATAATACTAACCCCTATTAGCAAACCTATGCCTACAATTATTGAATAAACATAATCTTTGCCAATAATGTAAAAAAGTGCGCCAGAAGTAGCAACAAAAATTAGTATCAAAATTATACCAACAACAAGAAAAGATTTATTGAATTTATCTTGTTGTTTTTTGTATTTTACTTTTTCTTCATCAGATAAAGAATTATAAATGCTTTCTACGTTTGCATCAAATTTGTGCTCTTTCATACCTTTTTACTCCTGTGAACAATGTTTTGACTATATTATAGCATAATCTATGGTTATACGCAACCATATTCAAGTAAAAATATCTGTTAGTTTATTGTCACACATAACCATATTGGAGTAAAACAATGATAACAGATGTAAACCATGCACTTTCGCTAAGGATTCAAGAATTATTGACACAAAAAAATATGACACGCTACCGCCTGGCAATAAATAGCGGGGTAAATCATTCTACTCTTAAAAATATAATTCATGAAACAGTGAAAGATAATTTACTTTCTACTACAATTTTGATTGCACGCGGATTTGATATGTCTATAAGTGAATTTTTGGATAGTCCACTGTTTTCAGAAGAAAATTTAAACATATAAAAAGCAACTTTAAAATATAGATTAAAAGAGCAGTAGTATTTTCATCCTATGGTTTGGAATTACATTAAAAGACTTTTTTATTGTAAGCGAAAACATAGAAGAAGCCACCGCAATGTCAAACTTAACACCTCGGCAAAAAAATCTTCTAATTGAATTTTTGAAAAGTTTATAAAAGTAAAAGCAGTTCAATCTTTTCGAACTGCTTTTTCTATTAAAAGTGTTTAAGAATTATAATTTTGATTTATATACTATATGGAATAATAACTATTTAGGAAAATATAATGGAAGTTTGGTCTTTAGTATTTGCAGGTATCAGTGCTGCCGCAGCTGTTGTTTCGGCGATAACTTCAATTATCGCGAAAAAAGAGCTTAAGCAACTAAAAAACAACTTAAATAATAGTCCAATGACGTTATCATCAGAAGACAATAAGGGGAATTTGGTTGGTATTAACAATGGAGAAATTAATAGGTAAGACTACATTAGAAGAAAATAATGTGGATGTAAACCAAAACTTAGGAGTTGCTACATCCGTTAATAATGGCGTTATAATAAACGGCATGAATTATACGGAAGTTAAGGCCTTATGTTTGGATTTAATTAAAGATGAGATTAATAAAACCAAAGCAGAGGCACTGATTGAGGCACAAAAAAGAGATAGCGACTTAATCATGGCAACTTTTGAAAAATTAGGTCAAGCAGGTTTTAGTGCTGGACATGTTCGCGAGGCATTTAATGAGCCTGCCATGCAAATCGATTTCATTGAAGCAGAAAAGTCATATATTAAGTACGGAACAGAGGAATTAAAGAATATTTTATCTGAAATTCTTGCAAAACGTATTTCAAACGTAGATCACTCATTATTACAAATTTCGTTAGGCGAAGCAATCAAAACTGCACCTTTATTACTCCCTTCGCAGATGGCGACTTTGGCGTTATTTTTTGTTGTTTGCCACACGCGCAATTTTCACGTAATAAGTCATTCCACTTTTGCGGAATATTTACAAAACTACATTATCCCAATTTTTCAAAGCGGGTTAAGCAGTAAAGAATCTGAATTTCAGCATTTGAGTTATGCTCGGTGTGCTACAATGTCAATCGCAAGTAGTTCTTTGATTAACATTTTGTTAGATACATACGAGGGATTATTCGCCAAAGGGTTTGATTTAAGCTCAATCCCTAATTCTGAAACGGGCGAACCTCTCCACGAAAAGTATCCTTCTTTGTTTTTAGTGTGCTTAAACGATTCAGCAAAGTATCAAGTTAACGCTATCAACAAAGAAGCCCTTGACACAACAATGGACAAACTTCATTGTATGGATGAGGATAAAACAAAAATAAAAAAATTGTATTCAGATTACCTAATGAATGCGTCTCAAGCGGAGAAAAAAATTATAGAATTATGTCCAGAAATGGATGAGGTAATAAAATATTGGAATACTTGCAGTATTAAGCATCTCAATTTATCCTCCGTAGGAATTGTTATCGGGGCATTGTACGCCTCATCGAAGATTAATACGTCATTCGACTTGAATATTTGGATTGAATGATAAAATGGTACAATACGTCAGGTTTGGAGCGGATAGGTGTGCGACTTACATTACACCCGCTCCACCAAAAATCGGCAGGCACTAAATTAGCGCCTGCCGATTTTTTTGTTCGGGTAGATTTGAATTTCTTTCATAAGCTCACAGCTTTGCCCAAATTAACTCAAAGACAGAAATGCGTTGAAAACGCAAAATTTGGCGTAAAAAGTAGAAATTTGCCTTTAAACATAGTACTATGTTACGCATAATACAGCCCAAAATAGTAAAAATTGCCTGGTTTTTCTCCTAAAACCGACTTTTTGCTAAACTTTAAGGGCTTCCTCTTCTACCTTTAATTTTTCGAGGAAAATGTTTGGTTTAACCGAAAATGCAACGAAAAACCTATGATTTCGTTTTAAAAAGTCAGCCTCTGGCGCGCCTTGACGGTAGAACGGTGGACGTTTCGAAGCTGAACGCTTTCGTTTTCGACCAAATAAACTACGGATATTACGCGATAGGCGAAAAACTGGGCGCCGCATGGCACAGCGGCGCGAAATTTATTAAAAAATAACGCAACTTCCCTAAATAAATTAACCGCCGACGGATTTTCCGTCGGCGGTTTTTCCACACTTTTCAAGACTTAAACGAAAATGGCTTTACGCCAGCGAAATTTTATCGGACACGCTCCTTATGAAAAGCCCGCGGCGCACGCCCTCGTCTATGCAGGATAAAACCATATTCTGCATTTTGTCGGTCGCGCGGGGCGCTTTCAATTCTTTAAGCACGGCGGGGATAAGTTCGTCCAGATACATGCTTACCCTGTTCAAAAGCATATTCCGCACCGCCGAAATGACGTCGAACGGCGTGTAATCCGTCTCCTGCGAGCGTATAGCGCCCTCTTCTTCGACGCGGTAACGGTCGAAGGACGAAAAACGGTCAGTCCTGAAATAATAGATATTCCCCGCCATTTCGCGGCTTTCGAAGCCGCATTTGTCGATAAGCGAACGCAGCCTGCTCTCTACTTTTACCCCCCACTTTGCAATTTTAAAAGCGGACAAAACGCGCTTTATCAAAAACTGGGTGGAAATGGGTTCTTCCGCCGCCACTACCGCCTTTATGACTTTGGTCACCTCGCCCTCTTTTTCAGGGTTGAGGATATAGTTCGAATCGACATCCTTCACTTCGAATTTCGCATATTTGTACGGTTTTTTGAAAGATATACCGCTCTTCGCCGCGCCGTCGGTGAGCTTGTCGAGAAAGTCCTTTATCTTCTTTATTTCCCGCTTTGGATTGTTGAAGAAGTTAATAGCGTAAAGCCTGACGACGTTCCAATTATTCCGTTTCAGCGTCTGCACCTGCATTACCGAACGGTCCTTTACGGAGAACTGCCGCGTGCCGTCGCAAAGCACCGCAAGGATAAAGTTGTGCTTGTTTTTGGGGTCGATTACTGCTACGTCTATTTTGAAGTCCGAAACGCCCACGTCGCAGCGACATTCATAACCGTAATTCGAAAGCTCTTCGGCGATATACTTGCCTATGCCCTGCCTGTTGACAATGATTTCGTCGCTCTTTACAGAAATATTCGCTCTGCCTTTTTCGGCAAATTCAAGGAAGGCTTTCAGCCCCCCCACGCCGCGGGAAGTCGTACGCGACAAGTCTATCATCGAATAGCGCATGGACGAGAACACTACCATCTCCTCCCTTGCGCGGGAAACGGCGACGTTCAGCCTGCGCCATCCGCCGAGCTGGTTCAAAGGTCCGAAGTTAAGGGAAATTCTTCCCGCCGCGTCCGGTCCGTAGCAAACGGAAAACAAAATTACGTCCCTTTCGTCGCCCTGCACGTTTTCGAGATTCTTTATGAAAATGGGTTCTTCGCGCTCATAGGCGTATTCCTCTAACCCATATTTTGCGATTGCCTTGCCGAGAAGTCTTTCAAGATAAATCTGCTGTGGCAGCGAGAAAGTGACGATGCCTATGCTTGAACGGCGCAGGCGTTCGTCTTTAAGGCGGCGCACGACTTCTTCTACCAGCGCTTCGGCTTCGAGGCGGTTGCACTTGCTTGCGCCGCGGTCATACACGCCGTTTTCTATATAGTTCAGCTTGACCCTGCTGTCCATAGCGTCGGGCGAGGGGAAAGTGCAGAGTTTGGAAGAATAATAATTTATGTTGGAGAAAGCTATAAGGCTTTCGTGCTTGGAACGGTAGTGCCAGATAAGGTGCTTTTCGGGTATGCCTAAGGAGAGGCAATCTTCGAGAACGCTTTCCATATCCTCGGTTTCGGGATATTCCTCGTCCACGCCCGCGCCCATAAAGTAAGTCGTGGGGGGCATCTGCTTGGGGTCGCCGACGATTATCGCCGACTTCGCCCTCGCAAGCGAAGGCGCCGCCTCGCAGGTGGGTATCTGGGAAGCTTCGTCGAAAATTACTATATCGAATAATTCCGGGTCGGGCGGGAGGAATTGCGATACGGTTATGGGGCTCATTAGCATGCAGGGCGCCACCGCCTTCAAAAGTTCGGGAATCTCAGAGAACAGCGTGCGCAGATTCAATGCGCGCATATTGCCCTTTATCTGCCGCTGGAAAGCCATAAGTTCCAGCGCAAGCACGCCTTCCGTCTCCTTTGCGGGCAGGCGGGAAATAAGGTCCGCACGTATCTTTTCGCGCGTAAGCGCGGCAAATTCTTCGAGAAGCCTTGAAAACGCGGCGGCGTTTTCGTCCATGACGCTTGCCGAGAATACGGCTAAATCTTCGTCCGCGGGAATGTTCGTCTGAATGAAATTTCTATACACGTTCTTGCGGAACGAGGATAAAATCTGCTGTCCGCTGATTTTGCCCTGTTCCATTGCGTCCGTCATGAACGTAAGCCCGCAGTCGTTCAGTTTTTTCGCAGTCGCCTTGTACTTGCACCAGGCGGGAAGCATATCCACGTTGTCTATAAGCGCAGTGCATTTCTGCAAAAGCACTTCGAAGATGTCCGCATCCTCATACGCGGATTTGTCGGCGTTAATAAGTTTGACAAATCCGTCAACGCTCTTTATAAATCCCTGAGCCGCCGAAATATAGCCCGAAACGAGAGGAGCGAGCGTTCCGCTCGAAGCCGAAGCGCATACGCTGTTGAAGGCGTCGGCGTTGTAGTCCATAAAGGTTTGGGCGCACAGCGCGTGGAAATCGTACAGTGGCGCGAGAAATTCCGAACGCTTTTTGTCGTTTATGCCGCCGAAGCCCATAAACTTTTCGGAAAGATTCGTGTTGGCAAGCATCATTTCGCGCGCCTTTTCTATTTCGTTCGCGCGCTTTATCCATTCGAGTTCGTCCTTTGCGTCAAGCGGCGCACGCCCGCAGCGGTTGATACGCTTCAAAACCTGCAAAAGTATGCGCGAGGAACGGTAATTCTCCCCCCAATTATCTATTTCGCGCTCTATGTCGGGCGCAAATTTTTCAATGTCGGGCAGGGTCTTGAAATATTTAAGCCAATGCTTTACCTCGGTATCGTAGCGCAAGCTGGCGTTGTAAAAGCGGTAAAATTCCGCCTCGTCGCACTCGAAAAATTCTTTCAGCCCGTCGCCTTGCAACACGGACGCGATACGTATAGAATTTTCCAGCTTTTTAAACGTGAATTTGGAGACCTTTTGGTTGAAAGTTTCAAGAAAAAGCCCCAGATAGTTTTTAAGATGTTTAAGTTCAGCCAAAACGACTTCCGCCGCGCACAGCACGGAAGATTTCACCTTTTGGTCGCAGGATGTTATGCGCACCTCCGAAAAGGGCGAACGGTAAACGCCCCCGCACTCGGCTGCCGCCGCCTGAGCCGTGGCAAGCATTTCCTCGTACGCTTCCAGCTTCTTTTTTGTCAAGCTGTCATAGAAAGTGGTTTCTATATTCATTAGTTCGGGCGCGGACTTGTTTTGAAGATAATAGACTATGCCCTCGTAAATCGACACGCCGAGGCGGCGTTTTTTGTGCAGAGCGGCAAGCGGGGCGCGCAGTTTGTCGCGTACGTCCTTGATTTTCGCCGCCGCGTCCTTGAATTTTTCGCCGTCGCTCGAACCCGTAAGCGAAAGGGTATTTTCTATATTCCTTATAATTTCGGATTTGTCCGCGGACTTGCCCGAATGAAATTCAAGGCAGAATTCGCCTATGCCTATATCGCATAAACGTTTTTTGACCACCTGCAAAGCCGCCTGTTTTTCGGCGACGAACAAGACGCGTTTGCCCGAATCGACGGCGTTTGCGATAATGTTGGTTATGGTTTGGCTTTTGCCCGTCCCGGGAGGACCGTGCAGAACGAACGTAGCGCCCTTTGCGGATTCCGCGACGGCGGAATACTGCGAGCTGTCGCAGGGAAGGGGCACAAGGACTTCGGCGGGGTCGGCGTCGTCCTCGTCCGCTCCCGTAAGCTTGTTGCCCGCAAGTTTGTTGGTATTGGTAAGCAGGCTTTCTATAAGGGCGTTCTTGCGGTACTTCGCCACGTTCTCCTTGACGTCCGCCCACATTGCGTATCTCGCGAATGTGAATTGCGAAATATATACGTCCTCATAGACGTTCCAGCCTTTTAAATTGACCGTTTTTGCGCGGAACACGGCTATAATTTCCGCCGGAGAAAGCCCTTTACCTTCAAGCCCGCGCACGTCTATGCCGAATTGCTGCTTCAAAAATTCCAAAAGCGTAGTGTTAGGCTCGTACCCCGCGGAAGTTTCCATAACCACGGAACGGTTTTTAAGCCTTTTAAGCCTTACGGGAAGCAGGGCGAGAGGGGCGTATTTATCCTCCTTATCTCCCTCGTTTTTCCACTTCAAAAAGCCGAACGCGAGAAACAGGGTGTTTGCGCCCGCCTCTTCCTCCGCCGAACGCGCCTTGCGTATAAGGGTCTGCGCAGTTTCGCCCAGCTCCTCCGCCGTAAGCGCGGCGCGTATCTTGCCGCCGTTCATTTCAAGGGAGATAAGCTCCCCCAGCCCCGCGTCCTTTTTGCCGCCGAAAGGCAAAGACTTATAATCGGGCGAAGGTTCGGGGAAGAGTACGAACGCGTCTTTCTGTTCCAGCTTTTCGCAGAATGACGGCAAATCGCCCGATAATATATGCATGCAGTCACGCGAGTAATGGAAGTTTAACAAATTGTTTTTAAGGGACAAATCCAAAAGCCTGCGCTGCCAGCTTCTGTCTTTGGAAGCCGACCTGTCGTACTCGTAGCGCGAAGCGTCGAATACGGTTGCGGGCTTTTCGTCGTATGAGGACTGTCTGTCGCCCAAAAGCTCGTAACCCGAGGCCGTTTTGACCTTTAACGGCAAAGGGAAAATGCCGCCTATGCGGCAGCGCTTAACGTCGAGGCAAATTTCGAACGAATTTTTCTGCAACGCCGAAAGAAGGTGCGCTTCGCTTGTGGTATAGCTTGCGTTTTTATGGGCGAACAAATCCTCAACGTCGAATATCGTAAGGTTGTTCACGCCGCTCAAAAGATATTTTTCGATAAGCTGCATATCGTCCTGTATGGGCGAGGAAAAACAGCTTTCGTACAGCCAAACGCCCACGCCTACCGACTTTTTGCCCAACAGTATAACGGGGTTTAATTTAATGCTTTCGAAGCAGCCCGCCGCGAAAACGGCAAGTTGTAGAGGAGCGGCTTTTTTGTCGCGTATTATCCCCTCGATTTCGCCCGTACAATTGACGGAAGAAAAGTCCTCGCCCTCTTCCCGCTCTATATTTACGTGGCGTATAGCCGAAAAAATCGAAGCCGCCGCGCTTCTCAACGCGTTTTTATCGTTGGCGGCGTAGCCCGTGAATTCGGAAGAATAGCCCCACGTCTTTAATTGAAGCCCCGCTTCGGCGAGAATCTTCTGGCAGTCGGCAAGTTTGGGGCGGACGAACGCCGCAAGCATTTCGGCGTTGCCAGACAGCCCCGACCAATAGTTTATGGGCAGAGCCGTAACTTCGGCGGCAAGCGTGCATATCACCGCCTTGCCGCACTTGACCGTGACTTGAACGGCGCAGGCTTCCGGCTCGAAAAGGTCCGCAAGATATTTGGGGTTTAAAAGGTTACGGGGAACAACTTCCACGCTGCTTTGGGCTGGTATCTCTTCTATTTCCAACTCCTGCGGAAGAATCAGCCCCGTAGAGCCCGAAAGGGACACAGCGACGCCCGAAAGGTTCTGTTCGTCGCGGTTGAAAATTTTAAACGACGTAAAAAGAGGCAGTTTAAGATAATAAGTCGCATATGAGACTGCGTTAGACAGCTCGCCTTCGATTTCGATACTTTCAAACGGTTTTTTTGTTTTAGCGCTCATAACCCTGCTCCGTTAAAGAAATTCCATACTATTATATCACGATAAATCCGTTTGGGCAAGCCTCAACGGACTTTTTAAAATTATTATCTCAAACCTTATTATTTAACCGTTTCGAATTGCGAATAATACAACTCCGCGTAATAACCGTTTTGCGCCGTAATTTTATAAGCGTCTTAATCTTCCCTTTCCACCTTTACTTCGGGCGTGCAGTCGCATACGCCGCGGACGGCGGAACAGATTCTTTCTTTCAGTTCGGCGTCGGTATGGGGGCAGGAAAAGGGTACGCCCGCCTCGAAAATAAGCTTTTTTTCAATTCCGCGCACAAGGCGGAAATCGTGAAGTTCCAGCCCTTCCGCCATTCCCTCCACAGCCGCGCGGACTTTGTCTTCAAGCGCAAACGCCTCGGCGTCTTCAAGGTCAACCGGGTCGAGGTGCGCCGTTAAATCCACTCCGAAATCTTTGGCGGCGTTATGCTCTATTTTATCGAGAACGGCGTGCGCCGAAAGCGAGGGTAGCGAAGCGTCCATTTCCACGTGCACGGTTCCCACATACAGGTCGCGTCCCAGCACATATACGCGCAGGTCGTGTACGCCTATTACCCCTTTTTCGGACAAAATATAGGCGCGTAAGGAGTTTACAAGCCCGAATTCTGGCCCCTGCCCTAAAAGTTTGGAGCCTGCTTCCCTTAAAATAGCTATACCCTGCCAGCCAATGAAAACGGACACAAGCGCGCCCACCCAGCCGTCGGCGTTCACTCCCGTGAAGCGGGTGACCAAAAGTCCGGCGATAACCGCGAGGGTGGAAAGGCAGTCGCACGCGCTGTCTATGGCGACGGCGTGCAAAGCGTCCGAGCCCAGCCGTTTCGCCTGAACGCCGTAAATCAAAAACATTACCGCCTTTACCGCAACCGAAACGCCGAGGACGGTATAAACGGCGTACGAATCTTCCGAAACCTCGCCCGCCGCAATCTCTACGACCGCCCCGCGCAGAAGTTCCGCCGCCACGAACAGCACCAGGCAGCCTATTATCATGGAGGCGATATATTCCGCCCTTCTGTGCCCGTAAGGGTGTTTTACATCGGCGGGTTTTTCCGCTATCCCGAAAGATACGAGAGAAACTACGCCGCTGCCGCAATCGCTTAAATTATTGAATCCGTCCGCCACGACGGACACTATCCCGAAGATTATCCCAACCGCTAATTTGAACGCGGCGAGCGCGAGATTAAGTACAACGCCCAAAATACTTGTCAGCGCTCCGCTGCGGGCGCGTTTTTTACCGTCCATAAATAACTCCGTTATACTCTATGCGTTTACCGTTTTATTGTTTCAAGGGCAGGGAAACGGTAAATTCCGAACCTTCTCCCGGCTTGCTCGACACGGCGATTTCACCCCCCGCAAGGGCGCATATACGCTTGCATATGGCAAGCCCCAGCCCGTTGCCTTCCACCGGCTTAGCCGTTTCCGAGCGGTAGTATTTATCGAAAATATGGGGCAGGTCCTCTTCCTTTATGCCGCATCCGCTGTCTTTGAACGCAGCTACCGCAAAATTGCCCGAACGCTTCAAACTTATATTTATTTTTCCGCCCTCGGGAGTGAATTTTACCGCGTTTGACAGAAGATTAAGCCATACCTGTCTTAAAAGCGCGCTGTCGCCGTTTATTTTCAACGGTTCGAGGTCGGCGGATACCTCTATATTCTTTTCATCCCATTCCCTTGCCAGAAGAACTATACAGTCGCTTATTTCCGAGTCGAGTTTTATGGGCTTATTTTCGCCGAGAAGCTGCTGGCTTTCGAGTTTGGAAAGGATAAGGGTGCTGTCGGCAAGCCTGAAAAGCCTGCCCGCCTCGTCCGAAATTATTCTTAATAGCTTTTTCTGCTCCTCTTCCGAAAGCCCCCCTTCCAAAAGAAGATTGGCAAAACCCTGTATAGAAAAAAGCGGGGTTTTTATTTCATGCGAAAAGCTGTGTACAAAGTCCTCGCGCATGTTCCGCGCGGAGCGCAGCTCTTTGGTCATCTTGTTGAAGTTGAGATAAATCCGCGAAAAGGCGTCGCGGCGGCCGTATTGGATTTCGGTTGTATAGTCGCCTTCGGCTACGCGGTTGAGGCTGTCTATTATTATCTGCGCCTTGCGGAATTCGAAATAGAATAAAGCGACTATTGTCACGGTAAATATAAGCGCAAATCCCGAAAGCGCTATGAATGAAATGGTATATGCGTCGAAACCCCTGTCGTTGAAAAAAGTATTAAGAACAGCTACGGTTATCGAAGCCGCCGCAATCAGCGCGGCAAATACAAGAACGCCTATGCCGAAAAGCAGCAAGCCCCTCTTTGTTCTGCGGCCTGTAAAAAACTTGTTCATTTTTTTATCACCGCCTTATAGCCTACCCCGCGGATAGTGCATATTTCAAATTCCTCGTATCCCTCAAAGCGCTTTCTGAGCCTGTTGATGTGCGTGCGCACGGTGCTTTCGTCGCTTTCGGAACCGTATCCCCAAACGCTGTCCAAAATATTTTCCTTTGTGAATATCTTGTTGGGATAGGAAAGAAGAAGATATAAAAGCCGGAATTCCTTTGTGGGCAGTTCTTCCGCCGTATTCCCCTTAGTTACCGTAAAGGACGCGGCGTCAACCACCACCTCGCCCACGACTATTTTTCCCTCGTTGGAAATTTTATAACGCCTTAAAAGGGCGTCTATGCGCCATATCAGCTCTTCGAAGTTGACGGGTTTGGTCATATAATCGTCGCAGCCCGCGGCAAAACCCCGCCCCTTGTCCGCCATTGCGTCCTTTGCCGTAAGCATTATCACGGGCGTTTCGCTGCCCCTCGAACGCAGTATCTCCACAAAGGAAAAACCGTCCGTTTCGGGCATCATCACGTCGGTTATAATAAGGTCTATTCCGCCTTTTTCGAGAATTCCGAGGGCGGGCCGCGCCCCCGAAGCCGAAATTACGCCGTAGCGCGAGCGCAGGCGCATTTCAAGCAACAGGCGGACGTTGTCGTCGTCCTCGACCACGAGTATATTTGCCATAATTTCTCCTTCATTTACTACATTTTAATATATAAGCCGAAAAAAATCAATTTAAGTTTATATTCATTTTACAAATGCGAAGTATATTTTAAACGTTATTACAGTCGTATAACGCGGAGAAAATATGAAAATAGTTATAGTTATCGACCTTATAGACAACTTGACCAACGGTTCGGTAATGACGGCGAGACGTTTTGCCGACGGGCTTAGGGAGCGCGGACACGAAGTATGTATTGTCGCCGTAGGGGCGGACGGCGCCGACGACGTTGCCGTAAGCGAAAGATATGTTCCGATTTTAAGCGAAGTATCGGCTAAAAACCAAATCAAGTTCGGGAAATTCGAACGCGAAAAGGTTATGAAAGCCTTTGAAGGCGCGGACGTCGTGCATTTTATCTTTCCATTCAAACTCGAAAAAAAGTGCAAAAAACTTGCGGACGAAATGGGTATCCCCACTACCGCGGCTTTTCACGTCCAGCCGGAGGACATAAGCTATAACATTCACATGGAAAAATTCCGGCCTTTGAACAGCTATATTTACAGCTATTTACGGCGGAAATTTTACAAAAAATTCAGAAGAATCCACTGTCCTTCGCGATTTATCGCAAACCAGCTTGACTCCCACGGCTACAAGGCGGAGCTCTACGTTATTTCGAACGGTTTCGACAGGGACTTCAAACCGCCAGAAACAAAGCCCGAAAACGAAAAATTTGAAATCGTAATGGTGGGGCGGCTTGCGCCGGAAAAGAAGCAGAAAATCCTTATTTCTGCGGTTGCGGAATCGAAATTCAAGAACAGGATACATCTTACCCTTTTGGGTAACGGTCCTTGCAAAAAGAAACTTTCGCGGCAGGCTGAAAAGCTGGGCGTGGATTGCAGTTTCGACTTTTTGCCCAAAGAAAAGCTGATAGCGAAATTACAGCGGAGCGACCTGTACGTGCACGCTTCCACCGTGGAAATAGAAGCCATTGCCTGCATAGAGGCTATTGCCTGCGGGCTTGTGCCCGTCATTTCCGATTCCGAACTTTCGGCTACCCCGCAGTTCGCGTTGGACGAACGTTCCCTTTTCAAAAACGACGACCACGCGGAACTTGCGAAAAAGATAGACTTTTGGCTGGAAAATGCGGACGAACGCAAGAAAATGGGCGCGAAGTACGCCGCGTCCGCAAAAAAATACGCCCTCGACAATTCTCTTATTCTTGCCGAGAGAATGTTTACCGACGAAATAAACGAATGCCGCGCCGCGAAAACAAGGCAGAACGCAAACGCGGCTTACGCTACTAATGCAGAAGCGCGGAACATATAAAAAATCGGGCGCGGCGGCGCGTTTCAGGCACAATTACGAATACCGTACCGTAGTTTCCACTCTTTTTTCATCCGCGGTCACCACGGCAATGGGCGTGTACAACTTGGTTCTTGCCGCGTTTGCGGAAGGCATGGGCGCCGTATGGTTCGCCACGCTTTCCGGTTATTATTTCTTTCTTGCCGCCGCCAGAACAGCGACGCTTATATCGCATAGGATAGGCTTCAAACGGGATGAAAACGAGAGATTGCGCGACAGGCGCAACGCGAAAAATTATTTGGCTTGCGGCGGACTTTTAGTGCCTATGACCCTCGCCTTTGCGGGCGTTACGATACTTACCGTATCGCGAGGTTTTCATCAGGTCTATTACGGGCATCTTATATTTGCCGCGGCGTTTTACGCCTTTTACAAGATTATAACGGCTATCCTGAATACCGTTAAGGCGGCAAAAGGAGAAAGTCTTACCGTGCAGGCTTTAAGGAGCATTTGCATTGCGGACGCGCTTGTTTCCGTAGTTTCCCTGCAATCCGCCATGCTTGCCGCGTTCCCCGCGGGGGAGGGAATAAACGTCGCGATTTTCAACGCGGCTACGGGCGGAACGGCGTGCGCCTTGATACTTATTTTGGGCACATTTATGATTATCCGCGGCGCCCGCCGCCTAAAAGAACAGAATATCTAATTCAATGAATTGAGCCGATATCAAAAGCGGCGGACGCGTTAATGCGTCCGCCGCTTTGATATAGTTTATGAATTTTTCGGGCCACTAAATCCGTTCTTTCCTTTGCAGTAGTCATAAAAATTAATCTGCCTTCCGCAAAGAGCTCAAAACAATCTTTATTCCTTCTTCGAACTTAGTAGATGGAATCCAACCGACGTCTTTGGTCAGTTCCGAAATATCCGCTTCAAGACGCATTACCTGCTTTTCGGCATAAGGGATTGCGCCGAGGTCAATTTTATCTTCGGCGCCACATTCGCGTGCAATTATGCGTATGAAATCCGCAAGAGGACGCGCTTTACCGCTACCCAATACATAAGTTTTGCCGTCAATTCCCTTTTCACCCAAAAGCCGAAACGCTTCGGCAGCGTCTCCGCTGTATAAATAATCCCAAAGCTGTTCGCCTTTGGTAAACGGAGCGCGTTCACCTTTTAGAAGCTTATTTATAGTCGTGGTAATCATTGTTTCGTTACCGTCGTTCGGTCCGTAAACGCTCACAATCCGCACCCAAATAAAACGAATTCCAAGCTGGCGCGCACGTTCGCGGCACATTTGCCCCGCGCATAATTTGGCTATGCCGTAACCGTTTTCCGGGAAAGAGGGCGTATCGGCTTGCAACCGTCCTTCTACTCTGCCGTACTCCGCCTGAGAACCCGCGCCGATAAAGGTATGGCAACCAAATCGCTTTGCAAGCTCTACCGCGTCAAGCGCATATGTAATGTTTTGTGTTTGCTTGAAAATATCTTGCCGTGTGGAACCGGATACTCCATCCCATGCCAAATGATAAAACACATCATAACTTTCTTGCTCAATATTTTCGAGCGAGGATAATTCCTGCAAAGTGCAATAAATCCTCTTCAACAAGGGATGGTGGGGCAATCTATCATTGTGCGGCGAACCTTCACGTATAATAGCCCCTACTTTTATTCCTTTATTTAAAAGATTTTCCACAACCGCCGTACCGATAGACCCCGTCGCGCCGGTTATTAAAACACTTTTATTTTTTAATAAATTATAATCGCAATTTGATTCAAAATTGCTCTCTATGTCATTAGAAACATTATCCAAGGGATTATACATAACTATCTCCCAAAGGGATTTAATTACCCCCTTTTTTATTTTTTTTAAACTATAAATACTTAAATATTGCTTTTAAAAAATTCAATCATTGAATTTTTTAAGCCGTCGGCGTCATATCCGAATTGATGATACAAATAAGGCGCATGAGCCATTGGCACAAATTTATCCGTTATTCCCAATATTTTGAAGTTAACAGCCAGCTTCTCTTCGGCTAAAATACTTGCGACCATAAACCCCAAACCGCCTATAATATTATGGTCTTGTGCAACTATAATACGCCCGGTTTTAGCAGCGTCGATTATAGCCTGCCTGTCGATTGGTTTAATAGTGTGCATATCGACAACGCGAATTTTTTTATTAAATTCACGCCTAATCTGCAATGCGGCCTCAATTGCAAATTGAACGGTAACGCCCGAACATATATAAGCTCCGTCGCCGCCTTTTATCGGTATTGCGGCTTTGCCTATTTCAAATGCGTCTTTTTCGCCGTATATATCTTGCTGTGCTTCTACGGAAGTCCTGAAATACACAGGTCCGACTTTTTGCACAGCCTGTTTAAGAAGTATTTTTGCCTGCGTGGCGTCGCTTGGTTCGATAACCGTCATTCCGGGCATACTTGTCATAATTGCACAATCTTCGATAGCCCAATGCGTAGCTCCCGAAATTCCGCCCGAAACACCCGAATATGAAGCGATAAGTTTGACGTTGGCATTATTATAGGCAATATCCGTCCTGACCTGTTCGCAGGCGCGCATAGTCAAAAAAGGCGCCATAGAGAAAGCCAAAGGAATAAAACCCTCGTACGCCAACCCCGCGGAAAAACTTACCAAGTTCTGCTCGGCTATTCCCACGTTAAAAGACCTTTGGGAAAATTTTTCAGCAAAACTTTTATTCCTGCTTGTTCCCATAAGGTCAGCGTTGACAACCACCAGTTTATCAAATTCTTTTCCCAACTCCGAAACGTATTCGCCTAAAATGTTTCTGACAAATACTTTTTCAGTCTTCTCTTGCATTTTTGCCCCATTTCAAATAAAAATTATCTTCGAGAATTTTTACACTTTGCAAATATTGTTCTTCATTGATTTTACCGGCATGCCATTTCGCCTGATTTTCCATAAAAGGAACACCTTTCCCTTTTACCGTTTTACAAATTAAAACGGTTGGCTTATCGGAATCCGCTTTCGGCAAATTATCAAAATTTTCTTTGATTTTCGACATATCGTTGCCGTCAAATTCTATTACGTTCCACCCAAACACTTGGTATTTTTCAGCCAAATTCCCTATCCCCGAAATTTCGCTGACGGCGCCGTCCGCTTGAAAGCCGTTGCAATCAACTATTGCAACCAAATTCCCGAGTTGATATTTTACCGAATTCATCGCCGCTTCCCAAACCGAACCCTCTTCCTGTTCTCCGTCGCCCATAACGGTATAGACCCTGTTTATTGTATTTTTTTTCAGTTTCAATGCTGCGGCGATTCCGCACGCGACAGGCATTCCATGCCCTAGGCTTCCTGTTGATACTTCTACATACGGATTGACAAGGTTACATGAGTGCATAGAAAATCTGCCCCCGTCGGCAGCATATTCTTTAAAAACGTCGTCAACCTCAAAACAACCTATCGCTGCCTGATTTAAGCTGGTTACCGCCGAAGCATGTCCTTTTGAAAGCACAAAACGATCCCTATTTTCAGATTTGGGGTTGTCCTTATCATACTTCATTTGGTACTGCCATAAGGCAGTCATAACGTCGGCTATTGAAAGATCTCCGCCGATATGAATAGTCTGCATCGTACACAGTTTTAAAAGTTGAAGTCTGATGTTCAATGCTGCTTTTTCAAGTTCATAAATTTTTTTCAACATACTAAACCTGTATTATTTAGTTGATTGTATAATGACTTTTGCCATATAATCAATCATTTCGTCTGTCATCCCGGGATAAATGCCCACCCAAAACGAATTATTCATTATGTAGTCGGTGTTGGTCAAGTTGCCCGCAATTCTGTAATCCTTGCCCTGTTTCAAATCCTTAAAGCAAGGGTGCTTTGTTAAGTTTCCGCTGAATAGCAGCCGCGTCTGAATGTTTTTTCCCTCTATATATGATGTAATGTCGTTGCGCTTCAAGCCGCTTTCCGGACGTACCGATATCAAAAAGCCGAACCAACTTGGTTTGGAATTTTCGGCAGGGCAAGGTAGAATAAGACTGCCCTCGACGGGCTTCAAAGCCTTTAACAGTCTTTCGAAGTTATTCCGTCTGCGTTCTATAAACGAAGGAAACTTTTTAAGCTGTTCACACCCTATTGCCGCCTGCATATCGGTTACTTTAAGGTTATAGCCAAAGTGGGAATATACATATTTATGGTCGTAACCCTCGGGCAAATCGCCGAATTTACCGCTGAAACGTCGCCCGCAGAAATTATCATGCCCTGACGGGCATACGCAGTCTCTGCCCCAATCGCGGAAAGATAGTATAAGTCTGTTTAAAAGAGGGTTATCAGTATAAACGCAGCCTCCCTCGCCCATAGTCATATGGTGGGGGGGATAAAAACTGCTTGTGCCGATATCTCCCCAAGTTCCGGTGAATTTAGTTACGCCGTCTATCATATATTCAGAACCGAGCGCGTCGCAGTTGTCCTCGACAAGCCAAAGATTGTGCCTTGTGCAAAATTCCTTTACCGCTTTTATGTTAAATGGGTTGCCAAGCGTGTGAGCAATCATTACCGCCTTCGTCTTTGACGAAAGCGCTTTTTCAAGCATTGTAACGTCAATATTGTATTGAGGCACAGTCACATCAACAAAAACCGGTACAGCGCCGTATTGGATGACGGGCGTTACGGTTGTGGGAAAGCCGCAGGCAACAGTTATAACTTCGTCCCCCCTCTTTATTGCGCGGTCGCCCAATTCAGGCGCAGTTAAAACCGAAAACGCTATCAGATTTGCCGACGACCCGCTGTTGACCAGACGCGCATACTTCACGCCCAGCCACTTTGCAAACTCCGTTTCAAATTCCTCGGCAAACCTACCCGAAGTAAGCCAAAAATCAAGCGTTGCGTCCGTCAGAGCGCACATTTCCTTTTCGTCATAAACGCGCGCGGCATAAGTTATTCTGTCACCCTCTTTAAAAGGCTTTTTCTGTTTATAAACACGATAATATTCCGCGACCATCGCCTTGATTTTTTCCCTTGCTTCCTGCTCGGTCATATTTTCAAACATATATTTCTCCATTCGTTAACTTTCTTTATTTCCGTTGGACGACTGAACGGCATCCTGCAAACTATCTGTTAGCTACCAAATAACGAAAAAACCGTCACGGCAAGCGTGGCAGGAATATGAGAATGAGCGCTTAACGCTTTTTGAATTCATTTTTGCTCCAAGAACTCTTCAATCTCCGTATCTATTTCCGCAGGAATCAAATCTTTATGTTTCAAATAGACTTTCGTCCATTCCACAGTTTTTTCAACCGCCTCGCCTATGTGCCAGCGCGGCTTCCAACCGAAAACTCTTTTGATTTTTGAATTATCCAACTTCAAAAACGCCGCTTCATGCGGGCCGCCGACCGAACGGTTCTCCCAACAGAATCCTTCGCCCCAAGCCTCTGCAAAAAGCGATACAAGCTCCCCCGTAGTCACGCAGTCAATTTCGTCCGGCCCTACGTTGTAGTATCCCGCAAACGACTTGTCCTTATATTGCCTTGCCGCTATTTCGAGATAGATTGAAAGCGGCTCTAAAACGTGCTGATACGGACGGGTTGAATACGGGTTGCGCACGATTAACGCCTCACCCCTTTCCGCCGCGCGGACGCAGTCGGGAATAATTCTGTCCGCGGCGAAATCTCCACCGCCTATCACATTGCCCGCCCGCGCCGTTGAAACGGCGCAGTCCGAAAGGTCGAAATAACTTTTTTTATAGCTGTGCGTTACAAGCTCGCTGCACGACTTCGAATTGCTGTAAGGGTCGTAACCGTCGAGCGGCTCGTCCTCTTTAAAAGCGTGGTCTTTCAAATCGTCGTTCAAATACACCTTGTCGGTAGTGACGTTCAAAACGCTTTTGACAGAAGGCGTAAGGCGGCAACATTCCAAAACGTTTACCGTGCCCATAACGTTGGTTTCGTACGTGCCGCGGGGGTCTTTATAAGACTCCCTAACTATGGGCTGAGCGGCAAGATGAAACACTATTTCCGGTTTAACGTCGCAAAAAACGCTATAAAGGCGCTCAAAATTGCAAACGTCGCCAATTCTTGAATCCATATTTTCCCCAATGCCAGAAAGTTTGAAAAGCGAAGGCTCTGTGGGAGGTTCAAGCGCGTATCCCGTTACGAAAGCGCCAAAATTTATTAAAATTTTGCATAGCCACGAGCCCTTAAAACCGGTGTGCCCCGTTACAAGCACTCGCCTGCCTTTGTAAAATTCCTTATCGAACATATTCAATCTTCCCAAACCTTCCAGGGCGCGCAATTATTTTCAAGCATGCTTTCAAGCTTGTCCCTCTCCTGTTTGGTATCCATGCACTGCCAAAATCCCGTATGGCGGTAGCACATAAGTTGACCTTCTTTTACGAGACGTTCCATTGGCTCACGCTCGAAAACCGTCGAATCGCCCTCTATGTAATCGAAGATTTCGGGGTTCAGCACCATATAACCTGCGTTTATAACCGCGCCGTCGCTGTTGCTTTTTTCCCTGAACGAACGCACCGCATTGTCTCCGCCGATATCGAGAATACCCTTTTGCTGCGCAAGTTTTACGGCAGTAAGCGTTGCGATTTTACCGTGACGTTTGTGAAAATCAACAAGTTCTTTTATGTTAACGTCACAGACGCCGTCGCCGTAGGTCATAAGAAACGGCTCGCCGCCCGTATATTTCTGCACGCGCTTTATTCTGCCGCCCGTCATTGTATATAGTCCGGTATCTACGACGGTCACTTTCCACGGCTCGCAGTGCTGGTCGTGAATTATCATGTCGTTTCGTCCGCCGGTAAAATCAAAGGTTATATCGCTGTTATGTAAAAAGTAGTCGGCAAACCATTCCTTAATCATATGCTGGCGGTAACCCGCGCAAATAATGAACTCTTTAAAGCCGTAGAAGGAAAATTCCTTCATAATATGCCATATAATGGGCTTC
>CANRAI010000008.1 GCA_947628555.1 uncultured Clostridia bacterium
TCAGAGAGCCGCCGGCAGGTGTAAGACGGTAAGCGTTTTTTAAGGATATCCCCTTTTAGCTGATTTTCCGAACGGTTGCAATTAAGAAAATACGGCTTCGCGCACCGTCACAAGCGCGGCAAATGACAGTTTGTTTTGGTGGTTTATAAACGTTGAATTTCGGCGTCCGGACATTCGGACGCCGTTTTTTATCCGTCCGCATATGCTTGAAAGCGGACGTTAAAGGAGAATTATATGTATAAAAAAGTGGAAACCTCGCTTAATTTCGTCGAACGGGAAAAGGAGATAATCGAATTCTGGAAGAAGAACGATATTTTCGGCGAAAGCGTAAAGGCAACCGAGGGAGGGGATGAATTTTCCTTCTATGACGGTCCTCCCACGGCTAACGGAAAGCCGCACATAGGGCATATTCTTACCCGCGTAATGAAGGACCTTATACCCCGCTACCAGACGATGAAAGGCAAACATGTATTGCGTAAAGCGGGCTGGGATACCCATGGTCTGCCCGTAGAGCTGGAAGTGGAAAAGTCGCTTGGGCTCGACGGAAAGCATCAGATAGAGGACTACGGCATAGAGCCTTTCATAAAAAGCTGCAAGCAATCGGTATGGAAATACAAGAGCGCCTGGGAAGACATGAGCGACCGCGTGGGTTATTGGGTGGATATGGACAACCCCTATGTTACCTACGACGATAATTATATAGAGTCGGAGTGGTGGGCGCTTAAAGAAATGCACAAAAAGGGGCTTTTGTATAAGGGGCATAAAATCGTGCCCTATTGCCCGCGGTGCGGAACGGCGCTTTCCTCGCACGAGGTGGCGCAAGGCTATAAGCTTGTAAAGGAAAATTCGGTCGTCGCACGCTTTAAAGTCAAAGGGTGCGAAAACCGCTATATCCTCGCGTGGACCACAACGCCCTGGACTTTGCCTTCCAACGTCGCGCTCTGTATGAATCCCGAACAGCCGTACGTCGAAATCGAGACGGACGCTGCGCATTATATTCTCGCCGAGGCGCTTGTGAATAATTTCTTCGAGGACTATAAAGTCGTAGAAAGAAAGCTCGGCAAGGAGTGGGAGGGGCTTGAATACGAGCCGCTTTTCCCCGAAACCGTCACCGAAATCAAACGCATTTCCCCCGCAAATTCGCCCATAAAAGCGCATTACGTAGTATGCGACAATTACGTAACAATGGGCGACGGCACGGGCGTAGTCCACATCGCGCCCGCGTTCGGCGAGGACGACAATAAGGTCGGCAAACGCTACGGATTGCCCGTCGTTCAGCTGATAAACGAAAGAGGATGTTTTGACGAACGTTTCCCCCGCCTTAACGGACTTTTTGCCAAAAAAGCGGATAAGGTGGTAATCGAATTTCTCGAACAGAGCAAGCTTTTATTCAAGGTCGTGCCTTTCGAACATGATTATCCACATTGTTGGCGGTGCGACACTCCTCTGTTGTATTATGCGAAATCGAGTTGGTTTATAGAAGTGACGAAAGTCAAGGCGGACGTCATCAAGGCGAACCGTTCCGTGAATTGGATGCCCGAAAACATAAAAGAGGGCAGAATGGGCAACTTCCTTGAAAACGTCATCGACTGGGGGCTTTCGCGCGACCGCTATTGGGGAACGCCCCTGCCAGTCTGGATTTGTCCGGACTGCGGAGAAATCGAGGTAATTGGCTCTAAGGCGGAGCTGAAAGAGAAGTGCGGCATAAAGGGAGATATCGAACTTCACCGCCCCTATCTTGACAGCCTTATTTGCAAATGTCCTAAGTGCGGCGGCAAAATGAGCCGTACGCCCGAAGTTATAGACTGTTGGTTCGATTCGGGTTCTATGCCTTTCGCGCAATATCACTATCCTTTTGAAAACAAGGACGTGTTCGAAAAGACTTTCCCCGCCGACTTTATTTCGGAGGCGGTTGACCAAACGCGCGGCTGGTTTTACACCTTGCTTGTCGTAAACACCATTCTTTTCGGTAAATCGCCCTTTAAAAACTGCATAGTTCTGGGGCATGTGAACGATAAAAACGGTATTAAAATGTCCAAACACAAGGGCAACGTCGTTGACCCCTGGTCTGTTCTCGACAAACAGGGAGCAGACGCGGTAAGGTGGTATTTTTACACTTCGTCCGCGCCGTGGCTGCCCTCGCGCTTCTATGAGGAAGCCGTATCCGAGGCGCAGCGCAAATATATCGGCACGCTTTGGAACACCTATGCCTTTTTCTGCCTGTATGCGGAAATAGACGGCTATAATCCCGCGGACTTCAAGCTTAAAGATTGCAAACTGTCCGTTATGGATAAGTGGATATTATCCAAGTTGAATACGCTTATCGACTTCGTGGATAAAGGGCTGGGGAACTACAATATTACCGATACGTCCCGCGCTTTGCAGGACTTTGTGGATGTGCTTTCCAACTGGTACGTCCGCCGCGGAAGGGAAAGATATTGGGGCTCGCAGATGACCGAGGATAAGGCAGCGGCATATACTACCCTTTACACCGTGCTTGTCACGCTTGCAAAACTTACCGCGCCCTATACGCCCTTTATCGCCGAAATGATGTATCTTAACCTTGTGCCCGAATTCTTCAAAACCGAACCGAAATCGGTACATCTTTGTTCTTTCCCCGTTTCGGACAAAACCATGATAGACGGGGCGCTTGAAGCGGGCATGGACGAGGTGCTGGATATAGTAATTTTGGGGCGTGCGGCGCGAAATTCGGGCAACCTTAAAAACCGCCAGCCGCTTTCCGAGATGATAGTGGTTTCCGAAAGAAAAGTATCCCTTTCCCCCGAGGAAATTTCTATCGTGCTCGAAGAGCTGAACGTCAAGCAATTCAAGGTCGCAGACGACGCGGAAAAATATATTTCGTACAAATTAAAGCCCCAGCTTAAAACGCTCGGGCCCAAATACGGCAAGAAATTAGGCGCTATCACTGCATTTTTGAATACCTGTAACGCCAAAGAGGTGGTAGCGGCGGTTCGCGGCGGGGGCGTTTACGAAATCGCTGGGCAAGACGTATATTTAAAGCAGGAGGATTTGCAAATTTTCACAGAAAGCGCAAACGGCTATATCGCCGCCGAGGACAAGGGCATTACGGTTGCGCTTAACGCCGAGCTTACGGAAGAGCTTATTTCGGAGGGTATCGAGCGCGAACTTGTGTCAAGAATACAGAATATGCGCAAGGAAGCGGGTTTCGAAGTGACCGACCGCATACAGGTTTATTACAAGGCGGAGGGCAAGGCGCAAGAAGTTTTGCAAAAAGGCGGGTTTGCCGCGGACGTTTTAGCGAATTTCATAAAAGAGGGCGCGCTAGACGTCGGTTTTTCGAAAGAGCAGAACGTAAACGGCGAAAAGGTGCTTTTAACCCTTATAAAAGCATAGTATAACCTGCCTTCGGTAGAGGTGCTTTTCAAGCTGTGTAAAATTTTCGACGTAAGCGCGGATTATCTTTTGGGGCTTTCCGATTATTAGAATAGGCCTATTATTAGAATAGTCCGAAACATAAAAATTATATGACGGTCATAGTTTAAACTATGACCGTTTTTGATTTGAAAAAAGGCGAAAAAGCGCGGGTAAAAGACATAAATCTGTGCGGAAGCGCCGCCGCAAGGCTTTCCGCCCTCGGGCTAAAAAAAGGCGCATATGTTCAGGTTTTAAGCTTTTCCCTGTTTAAAAACGCGGCTCTTTTGGCTTTCGGGGCGGTAAGAGTGGGCGTTCGCCGCAAAATTGCAGAAAAAATAGAGGTGGAAAGATGAACGTAGTCCTTGCGGGAAACCCCAACGCGGGTAAAACCACCCTTTTCAACGCGCTAACCAAAAGCAATTTAAGGACGGGCAATTTCCACGGCGTCACCTGTTCGCCCGCAAAAAAAACGGTCAAAGGCGTGACTTATATCGACGTTCCGGGCGCGTACGCATTTTCGCCCTATTCGATGGAAGAAAAAAGCGCCGTTGACGAAATTGGTTCCGCTGACGTGATAATAAACGTCGTTGACGCGCTTACCCTTGAAAACAGCCTTAATTTCACCCGAAGCCTTATCGAACGCAACAAAAAAACTGCGGTATATATTACGAAATTGCCCCAGCTCCGCCGCCGCGGCGGCAGTCTGGATACAGAAAAACTTTCTCTGCATCTCGGCGTGCCCGTGTTCTGCGGTTCGACGAAACAGCTTAAAGCCGCAGTCGCAAACGGTATAAATTTTTCGGTGGAAAAAAATCCGAATGTCCCACTTTCGGCGGCGTATTCGGCGGGAAGTCTTAAAATTTCCCGCGCGGACGGGCTGTTTTATAATAACGTCTTTTCCCTGTTTTTCTTTTTTGCGGCTATTATCTTAATGTTCTTCCTCGCTTTCCACCCGTCGATGCCGGGGGCGTATTTAAAGGGGTTGACGGAGGAGCTTATCTGCGACCGCCTATGCGCGCTCGTCACCGCGAAAATGCAATACGCCCCCCTTATTTCCTTCGTAAGCGAGGGCATATTCGGCGGGGTGGGCGGCGTTCTGTCCTTTATTCCGCAGATAGCGGTTTTATACCTTGTCCTGACCGTTCTCGACGAAAGCGGGATAACTTCGGCGCTGTCTTTCACCACGGACGGATTGTTTGAAAAGGTTAAGCTTTCAGGCAGAGCCGCCTTTTCGCTTGCTTCGGGCTTCGGCTGTACGGCTTCGGCTATTCTTACTACGCGCGGCTGCACTTCGCTTTCCGCGCAGCGCCGCACGATAGCCATTCTGCCCTTTATTCCGTGCGGTGCGAAGATGCCCGTATTTTTAACCTTTCTTTCGCCTTTTTTTAAAAATCCCTTCCCCGCTATAACCTGTTTTTATTTTGCGGGAGTGCTTGTTTCGTTGCTTGCTTCGGTGATTTTAAAGGGGGACGGAGAGGGTATGCTGTCCGAAGTCGCGCCCATTTCCCTTCCGTCGTTGAAAACGGTTGCAATTAAGTTGTATTTTTATCTGAAAGGCTTTATAATTAAAGTGACGGGCACGGTGATGATTTTCTGCGTGCTGTCGTGGCTTTTGTCGCATTTTTCGTTAAAATTCGAATACGTGTCCGCCGACAGAAGTATCCTCGCGGCGCTGTCAAGGGCGGTTCTTCCCCTGTTCGTGCCCATGGGCGTGACCGATTGGCGCATTGCGTACGCCGCGCTGTGCGGATTTATAGCAAAGGAAAACATAGCCGCAACCGTAACCATGCTTTGCCCGTCGGGCACGGGGCTTTCGCTTGCCGCAACTATGGGCGTTTGCGCCTTTGTTTTACTTTGCCCCGCGTGCATATCGGCGTTTTCCGCTTCCGTAAAAGAAGTGGGCTTAAAATTCAGTATGAAATGCCTGCTCGCCCAGCTTGCCCTTGCGTTTCTTGGCGGGTATATCGTTAATTTTTTATTTCTTATATGAAAACTTTCATCTGTAACAACATTCAAAATTTGCGCGATTTCACCGATTCCAACTACCCGCAGGGCAGTTTCTGTTTCGCGCGGCTTATGCGCGACAGGGATATTAAGGTGAACGGCGTGCGCGTTTCTAAAAATACCGAATTGAAGGCGGGGGATACGGTCGCCTATTACACGACCCCGAAAGAGGAAAGCGCCTTGACTTTTAACGCCGTTTTCGAGGACGAAAATCTGCTTGTCGCCGATAAGTTCGCGGGCGTTTCGACGGAGGGGTTGAAAGCGCAACTGAATGAACGCGGCGCGTATTTTGCGGTGCACAGGCTGGACAGAAACACTTCGGGCTTGATTGCGTTCGCAAAGACCGAACGGGCGGAGGCGGAGCTTTTGAAAGCGTTCAAGGAACGCCGCCTGAAAAAGTTATATATTGCCGTATGCAGGGATTGCTTTGTTTCGGAAAGCGCAACGCTTACGGCGTATCTTAAAAAAGACAAAGACGCCGCGCTCGTCAAAATTTACGATAAGCCCGTTCCGGGCGCTTTGAAGATAATTACGGAGTACAAAGTCGCGGAAAGAAAGGACGGGCTTGCACTTGTCAACGTATGTCTGCTTACGGGCAGAACCCACCAGATACGCGCCCATCTCGCCCATGTTGGGTGCCCCGTGCTCGGGGACGAAAAATACGGCGATAATGACCTTAACGGCAGATACGGCTTGCGCAGACAGTGCTTAAACGCCTGCGAATTGCGGTTTGCGGGGCTTTGCGGCGGGCTGGAATATCTGAACGGCAGGGTTTTTAAAAGCGGCCTTGGGTTTTCGCTTGAAAGCTTTACGCTCAAAAAAACTTAATATATATGCCATTATATATTGCCATTGCCATGCGCGGAAAAGGTTTTCCGCGCGTTTTTTTATGCGGGCGTTGACAACTCGCCCGCCGAGGTTTAAAATAAAATATGAAAAAACGTTTCCGCCCGCCCGCGGAGGGTTATATATTATGTAAGGAGTAAAAAATGCAACAGGTAAGATTGATTTCAACGGAAAAGGAGCTGAAATTCGCGCTTTCGGGCGAAATCGACGCCGCCACAAGCGAGGACTTCTATGCGCAGGTCTCCGCCGCATACGAACACGACGGCAAGGACGTGATATTCGACTGTTCCGACCTCGCCTTTATAGACAGTACGACCTTGGGTACGTTTGTCAAAATTTTCAAAAGGCTGAAATCGGACGGCTTTAAAATGGCGCTCGAACACGTGCGCCCGAACGTAAAAAAGCTGTTCGATATCTGCGCTTTGGATACGGTAATGGAGATAAGACCATGAAAGAGCTTTCCGTTCGGTTTTACCTTGCCGACAGCGCGTATATTACCGCGCTTCGGCTTGTCGCCGGCGCGGTGTGCTCTGCGCACGATATCGACGTGGATACTTTGGAAGATTTCAAAGTCTGCGTCACAGAAAGCGCCATAATTTTAAAGGACTGCGGTTTCGAAAAGGTCAATGTCACCTTTTCGGACGACGGCGGGCTGTGCTGTTCCGTCGAGGGCGAAGGCGGCTCGCCCAAAGAAAGCGGGAACGAATTTTCGCTTGCGCTTATTTCCGCGCTTGTGGAAAACTGCCAAATAGACAGGCGCGGCGGAATAGTCGAAAGAGTGACCCTTAAAATATGACGGACGAAAGAGAGACCGACGGGCTGTTCCGCGAATATAAGAGAACGGGCGACGTAAGTATAAGGAACAAGCTTGTCGAACATTATATGTATATAGCGGAAATTCTTGCAAAAAAGTTTTCGGGCAGGGGCGTGGAGTACGACGATTTGTATCAGGTAGCTTCGGAAGCGCTTATAGAGGGGGTGGAAAAATTCGACCCCGATTTGGGCAACCGTTTCACCACGTACATAACGCCCACCATAACGGGAAATATAAAAAATTATTTCCGCGACTATTCGCGCTCGGTGCGTCTCCCGCGCAGGGTCTATGCCGCGGCGGCAAAGGTGCGGGAAGCCACGGACGAATTTTATCGCGCTCACGGCGTTAAGCCCACCGTCAAGCAGCTTTCCGAAATTCTGGGCTTTGAAGAAGAACTTATCATAGAAGCCCTCGAATGTCGCTCACCCGTCAGCCTCGACGCCCGCGTAAGTTCCGCGGACGGGGAGGACGATGCGCCGCTGTACGACGTAGTAAGCGACGGCGGAAGCGCGTTTGAAAGTTTCGAGGACAACGAATCCTTAAAGACGGAAATAAAAAAACTAGACCCTACCGAGCAGAAAGTAATTTCGCTCCGCTTCTTGCAGGGCAAGTCCCAGTCGGAAGTGGGCAAAATTCTCGGCGTAAGCCAGATGTTCGTTTCCCGCGCGGAAAAAAGAATAGTCGAGAAGTTGAAGGAAGCGCTGTTGTGATAGTTGAATTTAAGGTTGACAACTTAAAAAATATGACCGCGCAGCTGAAAGATTTCGCCGAGTTTTTGCGCTCCCGCGATATAGCGGAGGACGACGTGTTTTTAAGCCGCCTTGTTTCCTGCGAGCTTATAACTAACGTCATACGGCACGGCGGCGAGGCGGCGGAATTTCGCGGCGAATTGTTGAAGGATAAAATTTCCATAACCGTCACAGCGGACAGCCAGCGCGGCATAAAACTGAATCCCGAACGCCCCGACGTTTTCGCGGAGAGCGGGCGCGGGCTGTATATTATAAACGAAGTAAGCATAAACGGTCTGGAACGCGGCGAGGGCGGCGAGTTGCGGGTTTTTATACGCCGCACAAAATAGGTTTACGGTTTTCGGATAAAATTTAAAAGGTCGGATTTTTAAACGCGGCGGCGCGCAAAAATTTGCGCGCCGCCGCGTTTTCAGACGGTTTTTCACCGCTTTTTTCACATATTTTTTACACTTTTTATCACATAAGGTTAGCCTGTTCGTAAAACTTGTTCATCAGCCCTTCCGTCACGACCTTGCGCACGCGCGAAAAATAGATGAACAGCAGGGAGAAAAATCTCGAATTGTCGCCGCCCACAACGTATTCTGGAATGTTTGCAAAATTTTCGCGCCTGTCGCCGAGGAACAGCCTTGCAAATTCCGCTTTCTGCTCTTTTGTAAGCTTGTCTATGAAGTCGTCGGTAGGCCCTTCGTATAAGCCGTAATTTTGCTCGTCCTGTTCGTTTTCAGACGGAAATATCGTTGCCGTTTCGGAAATTATTTCGGGCTCTTCGGAAAATACGAGGGATGCGGGTTCAACAGTGAAAACCGGCTCGGCTTCCGCATTTGATTTCTCGTCCGCAACAAGTATAAATCCGTCGGAAACGGGCGCAGGTTCGTCCGAAATGTTCGCTTTATCTGTTATTACATTCTGTTCCGAAACTGTAACGTTGCCGTTCCTATTTATAAACGGCTCGTCCACAATTGCCTTTGTTTGAACGGCGGGGTTATCTTCCACACCGTATGCGATTTCTTCGGACGGCACGGCAACGTTTTCGTCCGCAACAGGCTCGGTAAATGCCAATTGTTCGTTTATGACGGTTTCTTTCTCGGATACGGGTTCCCCATTTCCTTCCGCAACGGGCGTATAAACGGTACCATTCGCTTGTTCTTGGGCAGATTGCACCGCCGAGGCAGAGGAGGCGTAAGCCCCGTATTGCTGCGCATATTCTTCACGGGTATCCGAATTTCTCTTTGCCGCCTTTTTGGCTTTTTTCTTCTTTGAATAGCGAGAAAGCCTTATCGCCTGAATGATAAGCTGTAATGCCGATATGGAAAATAGAAGGTAAAGCGCAACGCCGAAGCTTCCGCCCGCAAATGCAATCGCGACCGCCGCCGCGCTTACGGCCAGCAATTCGGCAAAGTATCTTATAACGTTGCACGCAAGCATAAAACCGTTCGTTTTTTTGCCTAAGCCGAGGATATCGAAGTAGGTATTAACCACTGCGAGCCCGACCGCCGTAAGCGCGAACCAACCCGCCGCGGCAAGCGTTCCGCTTGTGAAAAGCGCAAAATTGCCCTCCGACAGGCTTCCGAGCAGGGAACTTGCGTAAACGGTTTTTCCGTCGGCGGAAAACAGTCCTGCGACCGAATCGAAAGGACGTCTGCCTTTAAGCGCGTTCGCTGTGTACTGCATAAATCTGCCGTAAGCGGGGAAAATTTCCGCAAGGTTTACTATGGTTGAAAGAACCGCCGCCGAGGACAGCAGCAAAACAGTCAGCTTAATAACGCCTGAGCCCCGCCTGAACGCAAGACACTGAATTATTACGCATAAAAGCGTAATGCCGAAAGGCGCAATGACGCTTAAATTCAAATCGCCGCCGCGGTATAGTTCCGAAAGAGTAAGCGCGAAGAGGGACGTCAGCGCAAGGAGTTCGGCAAAAAATATTATCTTTCCCGACCGCTTGCGCTTCATTGCAAGGGCGGGAATAAGCAGGATTACAGCCGCCGCCGCGGTAAGAGCATACAGTATAAGCAGCGCCGCGCCCAATTCGAAACTGCGACCGAATAAAGTCAAGGTGAAAGAATATCTGTCCGAAAGTCCGTTCCCGAAGCTTACGGGAACGCCGAAGGCGGCAAGCGCCCCGCCCAACTGCAATAAGGGCGAAGCCGAAAAATCGACGCCTTTTGAAAACGAAGAGACGTTTATTTGAAGTAAAAGTCCCGCAATCAGCGCAAGCAACGCTATGATATAGGTAGTAACGTAAAGCGCTTTGCCGCGGGAATGTTTGTTTTTCGCCATTTGTTATCTCCAAAATATAAATATGTAACCGGTTTACGGTAGAAATGCGGAACGCAAAATTTCCGCTTTAACGTAATATGTGTAATAATTGCTTAAAAATGCCGCGTCGCCCAAATCCGGACGCTTGAAAAATAAAGTTGCAATTTCTTTTTTTTAATGTTATAATCAGTTTGTTATGAACGGTCCGATATCTGATACAGACAAACAGGAAACGAACCTCGGCGGTATTGAACTGATAAGTTTTGCGAAGGCGCTTTCGCCTCTCACAAAGTCCGAACGCGAAAAACTGATTTCCGGTTACGATTTCAAAAATCTTGCAAGGGTTTTCGAAGACGACGGAATTATGAACACCATAAATACATTTTTCAAATGCGGGATGAACGTTTCGCTTACGGCGCGCACGCTGTATATGCACCGCAACACGCTTATCTACAAACTCAATTCCATAAAAAGGATTACGGGTTTTGATTTGAGAAATTTCGATATGGCGGTAACCTTTGAAATTCTGCACACTCTATACGTTATGAGATGAGGGAAAAAATATGAAGCGGAAAAGCGTTATTATATCAATAATTGCGGTATGTCTTGCGTTTTTATGTCTTTTTTCCGGTTGCATGACTTCGGAAAGCTGGGTGCGCAGGACGATTTCTGAATACTATTACCGCTTTGACGGCAACTATTCGGATATTGAAAATCTGAAAGGTCTTTCGATAGAGGAAATGGTGGGAAAATTGGACCCGTATAGCGCCTATTACACCCGCGAAGAATATGAACGCGTAGTAGCCGACAATCAGGGCAGCAAAAGCGGAATAGGCGTCGCCTATTCGTTCATAAGCGGAAAGGGCGTTGAAATCCACGCCGTAGTAGGCAATTCGCCCGCAAAAAAAGCGGGGCTTAAAGCGGGAGATATTGTCGTTTCCGCGCTTGACGGCGAGGGGAATATTACGAATTTCGACGGTTCGGACGCGTTTTCGGGTTTTGTGACGGCTCGCGCCGAGGGCGAGACATTTACTTTCAACCTTTCCGACGGCAGGACCGCCGTCCTCGGTAAAGAGCAATATACGGCTTCCTACGTAAGTATGTTTACCGCCGAAAAGTCATATGAAGTCTATTACGACGGCGGCGCGCGCAGGATAGAGGAAAATGCGGAAGGCGGAATACCTCAGTTACCCGCGGGAACAGCGTATATGTACATGTATCAGTTTTACGGCGGCGCGGCGGAAGAAATGGGTGAGCTTATCGAAAGATTCAACGCCGAAGGCTGCACGTCGTTAATTCTCGATTTGCGCGACAACGGCGGCGGCTATGTGGATTTGATGGCGAAAATAGGCGGGCTGTTCACGGCGCGGCTGGACGACGGCAATGACCATATTGCAATGGTTGCCAAATTCAAGGACGGTTCCGAAGCGGTGGAAAAATGTGCCGAATATTCGCGCGGAGACGTTAAAACTTTTCCAAAGGGCGCCGACTTATACGTCCTTGCAAACGAAAATACGGCAAGCGCTTCGGAAGCCTTGATAGGCGTGCTTGTCAGCTACGGTATTCTGGACTATGAAAATATCTTTCTATCCGATTACGGGGAAAACCCGCCGAAAAGCTACGGCAAGGGAATAATGCAATCCGTATTTGAGAATTATGTCACGCACGAGGCGTTGAAGCTTACCGTGGCGGGAATTTATTGGGCGAACGGAAAGACTATACACGACAGGGGATTAACGCTGGAAGACGGATGTGCCGCCGCGCCCGCAGGCGACAGAATAGTGAACGTCGGCTATGACGACGAACTTGCGCCCGCGATAGAAAGAGTTATGGCAAAGGCGGCTTCATAAGTTATTTAACTTTGTTTGCAATAAATTATTGACAAAACGCGGCAGTGAAATACACTGCCGCGTTTTGTTGCCGTGGAATTTTAGACCGGATTTCTGACCGTCTTTATTCTGTGCGCATTAAAAATCACGCACACGAGAAAACCGCTTTCGGTGCGAGTCACTTCGAGGTCGGCGTCTCCGTCAACTTCAAAGTATTCGTCGGTCACGGTTTTAAAATCTTTCAAAAAAAGCCCGCGTTCGAAGTCGGTCATGTCCTCTCTGTCCAAAGCTATAAGTTTAACGGTGTTCATATCTTCGTCCTCATCTTTCTTTTTATATATCCGTTGATGCCCGTGTAGCCGCGCAAAACGTCGTACGCGTCGCCCTCTTTCCCCGCAAGCGCAGCCGCCGCAAGTTTGAACGCGTTTACTGTTTGCTGCCGCCATCTGCCCACGGAAATAGTCGCGTCCTCGGGGATTTGGGCGAGAAGCTTTATGCGCAGTATTCCCGCGATTTGCTCCCCGGGCATAATCTCGCCGCCTATGACCTGTCCGCCGTTCACTTTGTTCAAAATAAGCGATACGTCTTTCATTCCGCCGTCCGCGAGCATGGCTTTACAGCAGTCCGCGGATTTTACCGATGGCAGATACGGCTCGCTTACAATTATTGCCCCGTCCGCACATTCGGGCGCGATTTTGTCAAGAAGAACATAGTCGAACAATCCCTCGACTTCGCCTACGGCTTTTTTCGCAAGGGCGCGGTCTTTCAGCCCGAGCGAAGGCATTATGTAAAATCCGTTCGCCTTCGGGTGGCAGACCGCCGCCTGTTTTGCTCGGCACGCCGCCTTTTCGTAGTCGGCGAGGGTGTAAGTCTGCATATTCCCAAGCCCCGAAACGGTCATCGCGCACGCGCTCGCCGAATCCCCGTCAACAAGCAGGGTTCGTTCGCCCGAGTCGGCAAGCGCAAGCCCCAAACCTACGCAGACGGTGGTTACGCCCGTTCCGCCTTTCAGGCTTGTAAAATAAATTTTTTTCGCCATACGTAAGATGTTAGGCGCTTTTTGGGGTCGAATACTAACCGTTTTTGTTTAAAAATATATATATTGCGGTAAAACCCCGCATAAAATACCTTTATGAAGCTTATCGGACAGATTTTGAACGAGCTGGGCGCGGACGGGCTGAACGGAATAGTCCTCTACCCGGGCGCATGCTGTTATGTGAAAAGTGTGAAGTCGGTCTCCGACTTTTCTCCCCAAAAAATCGTTCTGCGCGCAGGCGGGAAAACGGTTTCAATCGAGGGCGAAAATATGCAAATAGGCGAATATTTCGAGGGCGACATTCTGATAAAAGGCGGCGTTATGGCCGTAAGGATAGAGTGAAAGGGGCGGAAAGTTGAACAAATATTGTGAAATACGCATAACATCTACCGCTGAAAGCGCCTTAAAACGGCTGAAAAGGGCGCAAATTCCCGTCTATAACTGTAAAAAACAGGGCGCGTATTTTATATTCGGCGTAAAAGATAAAGATGTCAAAAAAGCTTTTGCAATTTTCGCAAAGCCGTGTTATAATATTGCCGTACAAAGGCAAAGCGGATTGAAAAGCTTGCTTTCCCTCGCCGCGATGAGGGCGGGACTTATTTTGGGCGCGTTGATTTTCGCCGCGGCTGCGTACGTTTCCAACCTCTATATTCTGAAAATTGAAGTTACGGGCAGCGGCAGCTACCTTAAAAGCGAAGTCGTGCGCATCGTCGCGGACGAAGGCGCGGGGCGGGGTTCTTTGTTTACGGCGCTGAATACGCCCGTCGCAACGGGAAAAATCCTCTCCCTGCCGCAGGTCGTGTTCTGCGATATCTCCAAAAAGGGGAGCGTGCTGGTCGTTGACGTGCAGGTGGAAAATTCCCACTTCCAAAGCGTGGACCGTAAGCCGCTTACGGCGGACGTAAGCGGGAAAGTGGTTTCCCTGACAGCGATTTGCGGCACTGCGGCTGTAAGCGTGGGCGACAGCGTTTCAAAAGGCGACGTGCTGATATACGCATACACGCAGGCGGACGGCGAAACGGAGGACTGCATAGCTGTGGGATACGCCGAAATTGAATACGGGCGGACCGTAGAATATTTCGCGCCCGACGATTCCGAAAGGAGTTTGAAAGAAGCCTATGCCTCCCTTCTGATAGAGGGGGACGGGATAACCCGCGTTTCGCATAAAACGGTAACCGAAGAAAGCGGCGTCCGCATTGTTATGGATGTCCGATATTTGCACAGAATATCAATAAATTTAACCTGACTAAGGCTTATGAATAACAGTATCAGAAAAATTTCCGCGGGCAACGCGGACAAGCTCCAACGCGTCCTCGGCACGTTCGACGAAAATCTCAACCTTATAATGAGCGAATTGGGCGTCAATATCCGCGTTGACGGCGTGAACGCCGTGATAAACGGCGCGGAGGAAAGAGTAATACAGGCGGCGTCGGTGCTTGAAAATCTTTTTGTTCTCGCGGAAAACGGGGAAAACGTCGATAAGGGGCGCGTTTCCTACTGTATCGAGCTGGCGAAGGAGGGCAAGGCTTCGGATATAACCAAGCTTTCCTCGGACGTGGTGGCGATAACATCCCGCGGGAAACCCGTAAAGTGCAAGACTGTGGGGCAGAAAAGGTATGTTGACAGCATTAAGCGCAACGCCGTGGTATTCGGTATAGGTCCCGCGGGCACGGGTAAAACCTACCTTGCCGTATGCCTTGCGGTGCAGGCGATGAAACAAAAACAGGTGGATAAGATAATCCTTACCCGCCCCGCGGTGGAGGCTGGCGAGAAACTCGGCTTTCTTCCCGGCGACTTGCAGACGAAAGTCGATCCCTACCTGCGCCCGCTTTACGACGCCCTTCAAGAAATGCTGGGGCTTGAAACCTATACGAAGCTTATGGAGCGCGGCTCAATCGAAATTGCGCCGCTTGCATATATGCGCGGAAGAACGCTTTCAAACGCGTTCATAATTTTGGACGAGGCGCAAAATTCCACGCGCGAACAGATGAAAATGTTTTTAACGCGTCTGGGCGACGGGAGCAAAATGGTAATTACAGGCGACGTAACGCAAATCGACCTGCCCGACGGAAAGAAAAGCGGGCTTGAACACGCCGCGTCGGTTTTAGACGGCGTGGAAGGCATAGGTATAATACGTTTAAACGATAAAGACGTCGTACGCAACCCCCTGGTAATGCGTATAGTCAGGGCGTACGAGGCGGACGACGGCAGGAGGAAAAAGAGTGAACAAGACTAAGCTTACAAAACTTGAAATTTTCAAAAGTATAATAAGCTTTATTTTTGCCACGGCGATGTTTGCGGTGGTCGTTCTGCTGACTTTGATGTTGAGCGAACACGGCGAAATAATCTTCAATTTTCAGGCGCACGCAAAGAACGTCGTTACGCTTGCAGTCACCATTGCGGTGCTATCTGCGATAACATATACTTACTTTTGGTTTGAAAATAAGGAGATACTTGCAAAATATTCGCACGTTTTCGAAATATATATCATTTTCAGCCTTTCAGAGGTGTTTGCGGCGCTTGTGGCTAAGTTTGTAAGCCCTATTGCCCGCCCCGGCAGCTTTGTAGCGATGATGCTGATAATGCTTTACCGCAGGCGCGACGCTATTTTTCTGAATACCATATACGCGATTACAATGCTGGTAGTGAACAGATATGCAAACGAACAGCTTGCAGAATACTCCATAAACATATACGTGAGTTATGCAAGTTTCCTGTCCTGCTTCTGTTCGGGTATAGTCGCAATATTCATTTTTAAAAATATAAAGACGCGCATAGGCTGCGTAGTGGCGGCTTTGGTGCTTTTAATACCTGTATGTACCGTAAACGCCGCATTGCTTCTTACTACGCAATCCGATTTGACAGTCGATTATATTCTAATAGACTTTCTGCTGAACAGCGTGCTCGACTGCGTGTTCTCCGTGCTGTTGTTCTTTGTATTGTTGCCGCTATTCGAAGTGGTTTTCGCAAGGCTTACAACTTTCAGGCTGCGCGAACTGACCAGCGACAACGCCAAGCTTATTAAACTTTTGAAAGCCACCGCGCTGGGCACGTATAACCACTCGGTGATGGTCGCCCAGCTTGCCGAAGCTTGCGCCGCCGAAATAGGGGAAGACCCCGAACTAGCGCGCGCCGCGGCGTATTACCACGACGTAGGCAAAATAAAGAACCCCGAGATGTTTTCCGAAAACCAGAGCGGCGAAAACCTGCACCAGCAGCTAACGCCCGAGCTTTCGGTGGATATAATCCGTTCTCACACCCGAGACGGCGCGAAGCTTATAAAAAAGAACCACCTGCCCGACTTCCTTGCCGAAGTCGCCATAGAGCACCACGGCACCCTGCCCATAAAATACTTTTACGCAAAGGCGCTCCGAATGAGCGACGGCGAACTGTACATGGGCAACTATTCCTATGCGGGCCCTACGCCGTCAAGCAAGATTGCGGCTATAATTATGATAGTTGACGCTTCCGAGGCGGCTACCCGTTCGTTAAGGGACCGTTCCCCCGAAAAGGTGGAAGCCTTGGTCAAGAGCCTGATAGAAGAGAGAATGAACCTCGACCAGTTTGTTGACTGCGACATAACCATGCGGGAACTTACGATAATAGCCCGCACCGTGACAATCCAGCTTACGGGCGTATATCATTCCCGCGTGGAATACCCCAAGCTCGTGCTTTCGAAAAACAATTAAAGCCAGGGAAATAAATGTTGAAAATAAATTGCGAACAACTTGATTTTGCCGACCTCGCCAAGGCGTTTGAAGGGGAATTCGAAGCCGATTGCGACATCTCGTGTGAGGTCGTGATAGTTGACGAAAAGGAGATACTGCGCCTCAATTCGCTCGCGAGGAATATCGAAAAAGTGACGGATGTATTGAGTTTTCCGTCGCTTGAAAATGTGCGCGGCAAGTATCTGCGCGCAGAGGAAAATTTAACCGAGCTGGACGAGGACGACAATCTTTTTATAGGCAGCATAGCCGTTTGCGAAAAGCGCGCAAAGGAACAGTCGATAGAGTATGGACATTCTTTCGAACGCGAGCTGAATTATCTTGTAACGCACGGCGTTTTCCACCTTCTCGGCTACGACCATATGACGGAAGCGGACAAGGCGGAAATGCGCGTGCGCGAAGAGCGAGTTTTAAGCAAGCTGAATCTGTCGAGGGCATAGGATTATGAGAAGCGGAATTATAGCCGTAATCGGCAGGGCAAACGCGGGTAAATCTACCCTTGTGAACGTTCTTGTGGGGGAAAAGGTGGCCATTGTTTCGCCTAAGCCGCAGACGACGCGCAACGCGATTATGGGCGTTTTGACGAAGGAGAGTTACCAGCTTGTGTTTGTGGATACGCCGGGGCTTTATAAAAGCGCGAACAAGCTTACCGACATTATGATGAAATCCACCGAGGACGCCGCGAAGGACGTGGATTTTATTTTATACGTCCACGACGGGCACGGCGGGGTTTCGGATACCGACGTCGAGCTTATGAAAAAATACGTTTGCGGCAAAATACCTTCGGCAATCGCCTATACCAAAATAGACATAATGCCCAAGGAAAATATTGCGGGCGACGTCAAAAAACTATACGAAAACGGCATACGCGCCGACGTTTTCCCCGTTTCCGCGCGCAAAGGAACGAATATAAAAAAGCTTGAAAATTTCCTTGCGCAAAATATGCCCGAGGGCGAAAGGGTGATAGCCGAGGATATAGTTTCGGATAAAAGCGAAAAATTCATGATTGCAGAAATTATGCGCGAAAAGATTCTGCTGAAATTCGAAGACGAAATCCCGCACGGCATTGCGGTGATAGTTAATAAATTCGAACGCGGCGAAAACGGCGTATATGACGTAAACCTCGACATAGTTTGCGAAAAAGCCAACCATAAGTCTATTCTGATAGGCAAGGGCGGCAGGGCGATAAAGGCAGTTTCTTCTTTCGCCCGCGAGAGTATGGAAAAATTCCTCGGCGCAAAGGTTTTTCTGACCACGTACGTTCGCGTTGAAGAGGACTGGCGCAATAAACTTAACCTTATCAGGGATATGGTAATAATCTAATTTTTTTCTGCGCATACTGCCTTTAAGGAGGCGGTAAATGAAAAAGGACAGGGACGCGGCGGAACTCGCCTGGAAAATGTTCGAGAAGACGGGCAGCGTAAGTTATTATATGCTGTACAAAAAGTTGAACGGCGAGGACTGAAAACCGTTCGTTAAATAACGATGGAAATTAAAGTGAACGCCCTTATGCTGCGGGCGGTCGATTACAACGAAAACGATAAAATACTTACCCTTTTGTGCGCCGAACAGGGAAAGATTTCAGCGGGCATAAAGGGGGTAAAAAAGGCAGGAGCCAAATTAAAATTTGCCTCCCAGCCTTTTTGTTTTGCCGAATACGTGCTTTCGAAGCGGGGCGAAAGATATACGGTTATAAACTGTTCGGAAACGGAGAGTTTTTACGATTTGCGCACGGACGTGATGAAATTTTACGCGGCTTCCGCCGCGGCGGAAGCCGCGCTCGCCCTCACCTACGAGGGTGAAGATTGCGGCGATATCTTCTACCGCACGGTCAGAACCCTTTCCGAAATGTGTTCGGGCGACGAATGTTTTGCGCTGATAGAATACCTTGCGTTTATTCTCGGGAAATCGGGCTACGCCATATCCGCCGAACGCTGCCCGCACTGCGGAAAAAGCCTTACGGGGGAGGAAAGGCTGCGCTTCGACATGAGCGTCGGTTCTTTCGCCTGCGTCGGATGCGGCAAGGGAGCGGGGGCAAGCCGCGTAACTTTCAACGTTTTAAGAAAGGTTACGGGCAAGCCGTACGAGGCAGATTTTGTAACTTCCGACGGCAATAAGCGCGCCCTGCGGCTTTTAAGGGAATATTTTGCCTATAAAACGGACGGCAGGCTGAACGCTCTGACCGAATACATAAGGCTTTTAAGCTGATAAGGCGGCGGGCTGTCTTGTTCGACCGCCCGCCGCTTTAATAATTTTGCATTATGTTTTAAGTTTTTTTCGTCTCATTGAAACATTGCGTAAGATAATCGCTATGCAAGATATCGACAATATTATAACCGAAATTATTTGGGCCGGGGATAAAAATTCTCCTAAGCTTCCCCTGTCGTCGCCGCGCAAAAACTCCAATAAAAATCTTACCGCGGTGTAGGAAATACAGTATGCGGTAAATTTGTTTTTTACTTTAAAAAGCAGTAAAAAATTATTATTGCAAGCAAAGCGGCGGCTTCGTAAAGTTGAGTGGGGAATACCTTTTTCCCATTATGAAATATTCCCGAAGCAGGGTTGTCGGGGAAACGAATCCCCCAAAAACTTTCCGTGACCTTACCGTAACAACATCCCCCGAAAAAACATCCTATCCGTCCGAAAATGTGAAAAACGAGAAATGGAACGGTTAAAAAATTAAGCCATTCTCTAACCGTAAACATAGTGTTTTTTTTGAATGCGTACAATAATACCCAAAGCGTCGCTATTCCCGTGACGGCTCCCCCGTAGAATGTCATTCCGGCAAATTTGAATCCTTTGTTTTCGGGGATTTTAAAAATTGCGTCGAAAACGACGGCGCCTATGAACGCCGTGCCGTAACTTATGAAAATCTTCGGTAAAATATAATAGGCTTCGCCCGCGAAGTTCTCATATGCTTTTAATTTTACCAAAACGATTGTTACGAAAGCGATTATGCCAGCAATAGCGCAGAGTGAAAAAGTAGGTATCGATATCGACCCAATTACAATTTTAGGGTACATTTACGCTTTTTTTGCACAGCAAACGAAAGAATTGCGGCGAGTACGTTCAGAACCAAACTGATGATCATCGCCCAGGACCAGTACATAATTATGCAAAGCGCAATGCCCATAATGACTGCAATGCAGAGCAGGATTCCGCCCGCGACAGGTTTTGAAAAATCGAGGACTGCGCCTATTAGCGCAACGACTCCGCTGCCGAGACCGAGAACGTAAGCGGCCCAGATAAAGTTTATTGCACCGCCAGATAAACCTGCCATCACGTCTGCGCATAACGCGAAACCGAGCCCACCGATAATGCAGAATACCGCTCCGATAATGCCGAGAACTGCGCCCGGAATAGACTTCTTCTTCATTGGTTTACCTCCTTATTGAATTAATGTTTTTTTAAACATTGCATACATTATAGGTGAGATTTCTTCACCTATCAAGCAATTTGGGTGAGTTTTCTCATATTATTTTGTTATGATTATAGCGCAAAGAATTAAAGAACTTCGTAAAGCGGCGGGTATCAGCCAAAAGAAACTTGCGGAAGCGGTAGGAGTGGATAAGCGTTCGGTAATATTTTGGGAGCAAGAGATAAACGAGCCGAAGGCGACATATATAAAAAATTTGGCTTTGTTTTTCGGAGTGTCGGCAGATTATTTGCTGGGAATTTGCGACATTGAATTGTCAAACTAAGTGCAACAGTTAGAAATAAAAAAGTTAAATAAATCAACAGGTTTTTTGTAAAATA
>CANRAI010000009.1 GCA_947628555.1 uncultured Clostridia bacterium
AAATTTCTCCAACGTATAGTTTTTATCTGACGCCTTATAAGCATATTCGCCGCCCGGTTGGTTTTCCGAAGAAATTTTTGTCAATTCATAGTTTAAAGGGTTCGCCAAACTTTCAATAACCGCTTCATCGCCGTTCTCCTGAACGCTGACCGAAATTTGGTTTACGGTCCAACCGTGTTCGCTTTCAACCAAAATTTGATAAACTTTAATGTTTTCTTCGTCATTTACAAAATTGAAAAGTTTTACGCTTTGACTGCCTGCCCCCGCGGCTTCAAACAGGGCGTTTGCCAAATCTTTTTTTATAAAGTTTTGTTCGGCGTCAAACCCGAAAATTATATCGGAGGAGAGGGAAAAGCCCTCCGACTGCGGCAAGTTTCCGCCGAGAATATCGTCGAAATATAGGTCGGCGCGGGGAGAAACAACAAATTTTTTAAGCGCGCGACCTGTTCCGCTCTCTTTAACCGTGGCATAGATAACCACGCTCTCCAACTTGTATTGGCTGCCGCAAACAAAAATTTTGCAGCTTAAAGGCTCTTCGCCGCCCAAGGCAAGGCTCTTTGCAAGTTCAACCGTTTGCGCGCTTTTTCCGCGTCGGCAGAAAAATTTTCAAAGGTTTTGCGGTCTCCGTTTTTTGAAGGTTCATCCGGCACGGAAACCGAAGGGGGAGTGGGCGCTGAGCCGTTTGGGCTGAGTTCTTCCTTGGGGGTGCACCCAGAAAATGCAAAAACCGCCCCCATCACAAGCACCGGTAAACACAATTTTTTAACTTTCATAAACTACCTATAAATAATATATTTTATGGGCGTTACAGCCCTATAATTTTTTTGCCAGCCTTTTCGGCGTAACGAACAGTGTAGTAGGTTCCGCCGGACTTTTTACGTAAATAGCAAATTACGGCGTCGGAATTATCCACCATAAACCTGTCGCGGACGTGCATACAGCCCACGTAATAATCTTCGGAAAGACATATAACTTCCGAACAATTTTCTATAATCCTGTCATAGCGCGCTTTATCGGCGCGGGAATAGCCGTCGCTTTGGCGTTCGCAAGGAATACAAGCCACAAGCTCCGCATTGTATTCCCGTTTAAGCATAAGCAGACTTTCGGCGGCGGCAAGGTCGAAACCCCGCGCCATGCCGCAATAAAACCGAGTACAGCCGTTTTTGATTAAATTTACAATCACCCGGTCAAGCAGAGCATAATCGAGGTCTTTTAAAACTCTGTGACCCGTAAAGGCGCAGGAAGAAGTCATATTTTTACCTTAAATATGGAATTTGGTTGAATAAAGATACCCGCCGCGCCTCGGTCAGAGCATAGGTATGGATAGAGCGCGGGAGTAAGGCGGGATACACGCTATTAAGCTCAAACAACATAATAAACAGTCAAAAAAGCGCAGGCGTCAGCCGAAAAAAGTCAAGGAAATTTTGACAAAAGTTAAAATTCTTTGGAAAGGCTTAGACAATCACGGTGATAAATCAGAATGGTAATTGGTTATCACAGGGGCTGTTTGCGTTCTTTGCCGTTGCCGCGCGGATAGGCTTTGGGGGTGGCGCTTACCTTTTTTATTATAACAAGGGTGCGCTTTCCGCAATTTTCAAGCTCGTAACGGACGACATCCTCTATTTTACCGCCCAAAATTTTTATCGCGTTGGAAGCGGCTTTGATTTCTTCGTCGCAGTCGCCCTTATATGCGATAAATTTTCCACCCGTCTTTACATAGGGCAGGCAATATTCACAGAGGGTGTTCAGGGAAGCCACGGCGCGCGCGCAGCTTACATCAAATTTTTCGCGCAAAGATGGGTCGCGCGCGCCGTCTTCCGCCCTGATATTTTTAACGGTAACGTCCTTAAAACCCAATTTGTCCGAAACTACGTTCAAAAATCCGCACTTTTTTCCCGTGCTCTCTATAAGAGTAAATTTTAAATCTCCGCGTATTATTTTAAGGGGTATGGAAGGAAATCCTCCGCCCGAACCTATTTCGGCGACATTTGCTCCCTTGCCAAAAAATTCTTCCCCCGCAATGCTGTCGAGGAAATGCTTATAAAAAATCCCTTCGTCGTCGCAAACCGCAGTAAGATTGTATTTTTCATTATATTCCAGCAACAGATTTTTATAAAGAGTGAATTGCCCGGAATACTTTTCGTTTATAAGTCCGTAAAAGCGCGCCGTATCCATGGCTTTATTATACCAGAAAATTTACACATTTTCAACAATTATAATTCCACAATCCACAAAAAACTGTCGATAACTGTTTTGATTTCATTTTGGGCTTAGACCTAAGTTTTATTTTTAATTTTTAACAGACTTACGCGGAAGAACTTTTAAAAAAGTTATCCGCCTATCCACAATTTATCAACAACAAATTCACCGAAAATTTCACTTAAATTGTCAATAGAAATATTGTTATTCAGTTGCAATTTTCAAGCTTTTTTGCTATTATATAGTCAGATTTCGAAAACGGCGGAATAATTAACTACAATTCCACCGCCTTTATTATTACTAACACTAAATAAATTTCAATAAATAAAATAAACAAAGAACTAACAGGGCCAAAGAGGGCTAAAAAGAGGATTTTATGAAATGTCTGTGTGAAGGAATAGTTTTATCGGAAGCCATAATTAAGGTTATAAAGGCGTGTTCGTCAAGAACTACGGTTCCCGTTCTGGAATGTATAAAGCTTTCGGCTAAGAACGACGGGCTTACATTGTCCGCCACCGACGGAGAAATTTCGATTATCAAGACGATTTCAGCCGAAGTTTTCGAAGAGGGCGAGCTCTGCGTACCCGGGAAATTTTTCGCGGATTTTATAAAAAAGCTCGAAGACGTGCAGATAGTTCTCTCTTCGGAGGGCAGAAGGCTGGATATAAAATATGCCGACAGCCAGACGAGCATGCAGGCGCTTTCCGCGGATGATTTTCCCAAGATAGACCTTGAAATTAACGAAAACAGCTTTAAATTAAAGACGGCGGACTTCAAAAGATATATTTCGGCAACTTCTTTCTGCTGTGCCGCAGACGACAGCCGTCCGATTTTAAAAGGCTGCCAATTTGTAATTAACGGCGACGACCTCTGCGTAACCGCTTTGGACGGTTTCCGCCTTGCCACAATAAACGGCAAAGTCCTTTCATCGACGGGAAATATGGAGATAGTTTGCCCCGCGAGAACGCTTAACGAAATAGACAAGATGCTCCCCGACGGCGAAGAGGAGACTGAAATTTTCGTGCAGAAGGGAATGATACTCGTATCTTCCGACAACACAATTCTTACTTCCCGTCTATACGGCGGCGACTTTATCAGAAAGGAAAATATAATACCTAAATCCTTCATAACCGAAGTAAAGGTGGATAAGGACAAGCTTAAATCTTCCATAGAGCGCGCGGCAATCCTCGTGAGGGGGGATAAAAACAGCCTTATAATCTTCGATATAGCAGGCGACACTGTGGAAATTTCCTCCGCTTCCGAAATAGGCAGCGTGCAGGAGCCCGTCAAGGCGGAGATAGAGGGCAAGGACGTGAGGATAGCTATGAATTCCAAGTTCATAATAGACGCCGTAAACGCGCTGGACGAGCAGGAAATAGCGCTTTCATTCAACAACCAGGTACAGCCCTTTATCTGCCAGAATGTAAAAAATAAAGACGCTTTGTATCTGATTTTACCCGTACGTACGGGCAATAACGCTTGACTTTGATTTTATTTATTCATATAATAGTGCAGCGTGAGCGCCTTTAAGGCGCTTTAACGCGCAATACAGGCATAATATTCAAGGAGAAAAACATGAAAAGGACATATCAGCCCAAAAAGAGACAGAGAAGCAAGGTTCACGGATTCAGAAAGAGAATGGCTTCCACAGCGGGAAGAAAGGTTCTCAAAAGAAGAAGAAACAAGGGAAGAAAGAAGCTCACCGCGTAAATTGAATTATTACAGGATAAAGAAAAATAACGAATTTTCTAAGCTGTTCAAAAGGGGGAAAAGAATTTTTTCCCCGTCTCTTACGTTGATATACATTCCCTCGGGGGAGATGTATATGGGGATAGCCGTTTCCAAAAAGCACGGCAAAGCCGTGGTGCGCAACCGCGTTAAAAGGCTTCTTCGGGAAGTTTTCAGAAAAAATTCCCACATTCTCAATAGGAATTATTCTGTGATACTAATGCCCAAAACGGCGGAAGAGTACAGCTATAAAACCTTTGAAAAAAGCGTCGTTTCTTGCTTTAAAAAGGTCAACCTATGCGAAAATTCACCCAAAGGCTGAGGGACTTTAAAAGGAAATATTTAAAGCCCGTGTTCAAGATGGGCGCTATGCGGCTTATTGTTTTTTATCAGAAGCGCCTTTCCCGCCATACCTGTATGTACAAGCCCACTTGCTCGGAATACACTTTGCAGGCGATAAACAACAGGGGCGTGATACTCGGTATTCTTGCGGGATTATGGCGGATAATCCGCTGCAACCCGTTTTCCAAAGGCGGGTACGACCCCCCGCCCGAGAAATTCAAAATGAAATGGGTTTTGTGATTTGAATACGCCGGCAACGGAATTTAGAAGTTAAATTTATGGGATTTTTCAATTTGCTTGCAGGGCAAAACATAATAGACGTAGCGGTTGACGGCATACCCGCCAACCTGGGACGGATAGGCTACGTCATAAAATGGATATTCGATTTGTTTTCGGGTATGCCGGGGGCGATAGCGCTGGGCGCTATTGTGTTTACGCTGGCGCTTAAAACTCTCGTCCTGCCCCTCGATATATTTTCGAGGGTGAAGATGAAAAAGCAGTCGCTTCTCATGGGCAGCATGCGCGAAGACATGGAAAAGCTTCAAAAGCAGTACGCCAACGACAAGAATATGTATAACCAAAAGGTTATGGAATTACAGCGCGCGAACGGCTACAACCCCTTGGGGGCGTGTCTGCCTACGTTGGTTTCGCTCATCATATTTATGGTGGTGTTCTCCTCGTTTTCACAGTATTCCCAGTACGCCAACCTCAATTCCTATAACCAAATGGCGATAAAATACAGCCTTGCCGTGCAGGAGTACGTGCTTACTTCGGACGGCGACGAAAATGATAATTCGCTGTTTTTGATTGCTGCGGTGGAGACGGCGGAGAACGGGCTGAACAATCCCGTGCCCAAGACCGATTTGTTACGCGCAAAGGACGGCGACGGAAATTACATAGGCGGATTTACCAAACTGAACGGCGAACCCGAGGAAATATACGGTTATTACGTCGATTACGCAAAATTCGGGGAATACTATGCGGGGCTTTCGGGCGTTGAGGAACTTCCCCCAAACTGGCCGTCTTTAAGCGAGGTGGAAAAGAACGCCTTTGTAAAGGATTACGTCCGCATAGGCGCAAGGCAAGCGGCTGCGGATTATTACCATGAGCACAGCGCTGAAACTTCCTTCCCCGCGGCAAATTGGTGGATAGGCAACGTATGGTATCCCGACTCAATGTTAAATAAGGAAGTGCCTTCGTTCTCGGGCTTCCGTTCCGCTATTTCCCGCGCGGCGGGCTCGATAGACGCAAACTACGAGGAGAGCTATAACGAGGTTACCTATAACCTTCAAGAAGAAAAAAATACCTATAACGGATATTTCGTTTTAATAGTGTTGGCGATAGGGCTGATGTTCCTGCAACAGTTCATAATGATGCGTTCACAAAAGGCGGCGAACGAATTGAGCACGGTGGACGGACAGGCCGCTACTACGAATAAAGTGATGATGGTTATGATGCCGATAATCTTCGGTTTCTTCTCCTTCATGTACAGCGCGGCGTTTTCTATTTATATGATAGTGAACACAATTTACAGTCTTATCTCGACTCTGATAATAAATAAAGTGGTGTCGGTACGCTTCGACGACAATCTTGAAAAACAGGCGTTGAACAAAGCCGCCGGGCGCGCCGGAAGAAAGAGGTTAAAATGATGGAAGAAAAAAAAGAATTTTTGGGCAAAACGCTTGAAGAGGCGATAAACAACGCCATGCTCGCTTTGGCGTTGCCCCGCGAGGAGCTTGAAATAACCGTCCTCGAAGAAGGCAAAAAGAAGCTTTTCGGCTCTACGAAATGGAAGATTGCCGCAAGAGAAAAGAAGTCTGACGGAGCGCGCGCAGCAGAGTTCGTCGATGGACTTCTGAAAATTCTCGGCGTAGAGGCTGAAAGCGAGGTTGAAAATGCCGAGGACTGCATTAAGCTGAATATCAAGACGGAGAACAGCGCGCGCGTTATAGGCAAGCGAGGCGACGTGCTGGACGCCATTCAGTGCATGGCGGGCGCAGTTGCGAATATCGGCAGGGAAAAGTATATAAAAGTGGTTGTGGATTGCGAAAATTACCGCTGTCAGCGCGAGGAAGCGCTTACAGCCCTTGCCGCAAAAGTGGCGCAGAAAGCGGTCGAGACGGGAAGAAAGGTTACTCTCGAACCCATGAATCCCTACGAAAGGCGTATAATACATTCCGCGCTTCTGAACAGCGGGGAAGTAAAGACGGCTTCCGAGGGCAGGGAGCCTTCGAGGTACGTCGTAATAATTCCCAACAATCTGAAACCGGACGAACGCCCTCTCCGCTACGGCGAGAGGAGCGACAGGCACGGCCGCAGAGACGACAGGCGCGACAGAGGCGCGAGGTCGGAAAAGCGCGGCGACAGGCGTGAACGCGGCGGCCGCCGTGACGGCAGGCAAACCAAGTCCGCGGGCGGAGCTAAGCGCGGCAAGAAGGAAATCTACTTCGGCACATATCTCGGCAACAGCGGCGCAAAATCAGAAGCGCCCGAGGAAGGGCAATATCCCGAAGAGAGCAAAGAGGACTGATAACGAGGGTTTAAAAATCCCGTTGTTTACGGTTCGGGAACAGTTTTCTTTTCGTAAAATAAAAAAGGGCGTGCGCGCTTATTCTGCGTGTTCGCTGAATACAGGTGGTTTTCGGATAAACACACCTATAAAAAAACCGAGGAGCAGCGATACGGCACAAACAGCGCCCTCTCCTTTCGGGAGGGCGCTTTAATTTTGTAGCCGCCGCGAAAAATATATGAAGGAAAAAATCAAAAATCTTTTCACCACCAAGCGTCTGTGCCGCGCGGGAGTCATTGCTGCGCTGTATGTCGCCCTCACCTACGCGTTCGGCGCAATCGCTTACAGCGGATTTATCGAAATCCGCCCCGCCGAGGCGCTTACGGTCCTGCCGCTGTTCTTTCCCGAAGCGGTGCCCGCGCTTTGGATAGGCTGTATGCTTGCGAATCTCGCTTCGCCTTTCGTCATCTACGACGTGCCGATAGGCGGCGCGGCTACGCTTATCGCGGCGTTGCTGACCTATGCCGTAGGTCGGCTTTTCAAAAACCATGCGTTGAGAATGGGCGCGGGCGGTATTTTCCCCGTTATCGTAAACGCCGTGCTGATTCCCGTCATCATTGTATTTTTATGTCCCGGCGGCAGCGAAGGCTTCGCCACTGCACGTGCGGCGTATTTTACGTACTTTGCGTCGCTTTGCGCAACTCAGGCGTTATGGGTTTACGGACTGGGTATCCCGCTGTACGTCGCGGTTGCGAACATGCGGAAGAGAGGTGTGCGCGTAATGCTGAACGACCCGCCCAAAAGCTCCGCCCGACAACCGTAGAAATAGAAAACAAATCGAAGATATGACGGAAAATGAAAGGCCCCGCGGCAAAGCCGCGGGGCCGAAATCGCACTTTCGGGCACATTCTGTTATTTGCAATTGTTTTTTAGCGTTTCAAGACAATCCCAAAGCTCCGCGGGAATCCTGTCTTTGATAGTGCCCTTATAATATCCCTCAATTTCTTTCGCTTCGTCAGCCCAAAGGGATTTATCGACTTTAAGGATTTCTTTTAGGTCCTCAATGCCGAAGGGATGACCCGCGCTTATTTCGTAGTCCATTTCCGAAAGGTCGATATCTTCTGCGCGGGGCACGAAGCCGATAGCCGTTTCTTCCGCCCCGACCTTGCCGTCGCACCGCTTTAATATCCATTCGAGGACGCGCATATTGTCGCCGAACCCTGGCCACATAAAGTTGCCGTCCTTATCCTGCCTGAACCAGTTTACGTTGAAAATTTTGGGCGGGTTTTTTACCTTTTTGCCCATCTCTATCCAGTGTGCGAAGTAGTCGCCCATATGGTAGCCCGCAAATGGCTTCATCGCCATGGGGTCGTGCCTTAAAACGCCCGTCGCGCCTGCCGCCGCGGCAGTCGTTTCCGACGACATTGCCGAGCCTATAAACACGCCGTGGTTCCAGTCGCGCGATTCAAATACGAGGGGAGTAGTGGAAGCTCTTCTGCCGCCGAAGATTATTGCGGAAAGGGGCACGCCCGTAAGCGAATCGAAGTCGGGCGAAACGCAGGGGCAGTTCTTTGCAGGCGCGGTAAAGCGGCTGTTGGGATGAGCGGCGCAGGTGGATTTATCTTTTTTATCGAATTTTTCGGGATTCCAAGGTTTGCCCGTCCAGTCTATGACGTGTTGGGGAAGTTCTTTCGTCAGACCTTCCCACCAAACCGTCATATCGTCCGTATTCAAAGCGACGTTCGTGAAAATCGTGCCGCGTTTTGTGGATTGCAGGGCGTTGTAATTTGAATGTTCGTTCGTCCCCGGCGCTACGCCGAAAAAGCCGTTTTCGGGGTTTACCGCCCAAAGCCTGCCGTCTTTGCCCACGCGTATCCAGGCAATATCGTCGCCCACACATTCCACCTTGTAGCCTTTTTTAAGGTAGTGTTCGGGGGGGATAAGCATTGCAAGGTTTGTCTTGCCGCAAGCCGAGGGGAATGCCGCCGCCACGTATTTCTTTTCGCCGTCGGGGAAGGTTACGCCCAGAATAAGCATATGCTCCGCCATCCAGCCCTCCGTGCGCCCGAGATAGGACGCTATGCGCAGTGCGAAGCACTTTTTCCCTAAAAGCACATTGCCGCCGTAAGCCGAGTTGACGGAAATTATCGTGTCGTCCTCGGGAAAGTGCATAATGTATCGCTTTTCGGCGTCTATGTCGCAGCTTGCGTGGAAGCCCTTTATAAAGTCGCCGTCCTTACCCAAAGCTTTCAGGCAGGCGTTTCCGACCCTCGTCATTATGTTCATGTTGAGAACGACGTAAACCGAATCGGTGACCTCTATCCCTATCTTTGCGAAGTCGCTGCCGACTACGCCCATAGAGTAAGGAATGACGTACATGGTTTTGCCTTTCATGCTGCCGCGGGCAATTTCGCTTGTCAGCTCGTAAGCCTGTTTGGGGTCCATCCAATAGTTTATGGGACCGGCGTCCTCTCTCTTTTTAGTGCAGATAAACGTTCTGTCCTCTACCCTTGCCACGTCGTTCACCTTGGTGCGGTGAAGGTAGCAGTCGGGCAATAGCTTTTCGTTCAGTTTTATCAGTTCTCCGCTTTTTACCGCTTTGGCTTTAAGTTCGGCGGTCTGCGCCTCGCTGCCGTCAATCCAAACTATTTCGTCCGGTTGGGCAAGTTCGGCGCTTTTCTCTACAAAGTCGAGAACTTTTTTGTTTTCGGTAGGTTTCAATTTTTTACTCCTTATATCTCAGCGTTCAGCTAACATTATATTTCCGCCGCAGAAAAATTGCAATCGGCTTTAAAAAATTGGCTTAAAAAGTTTAAAAAAAGATTTATTTTTACAATTTTTGTCATAAATTATGATAATTTCAATTATATGATATAACCGATATGAGCTATACGAAAAGCATTGCCGTGATAAAGGGCTTGAAAGACGGTTTTTCCGCGGACGGCGGAGCGCTTTCGGGACTTGTTAAGGCGGAAAAGTATTCCCGAAGTTTAAGGGTGGAAGTAAAGCTTATCAACTTTGCGCCGCTTACCGAGGGCAGATACGTAGCCGCAATTTCGGACGGCGTCCATTCGGAAATAATCGAAAACGGATTTTTCGAAGGTCAGTCCGACCTGGATACGGGCGCGGGCTTCGCCGCGGTCGTATGTTATGTTAACGGAAGCGTGCAGCTTTTGGCTTCCGCTGTCTGCGGGAATTTCCAAAGCGCCGTTTTCGGGCTTAAAAGCGAAATAGAGCGCGCCGAAATGATAAAGCCCGCGTACGGCGGGGGAGAAGCTTCCGCGGTCAAAGCGGACGTAGAAACCGAAAATTCCGCTCCGCCGGAAAAGGGGGATAACGGAATACATACCCCGCAAAACACTCCTACGGAATATGAGGACGAAGCGATAGCGGAGGCAAATTATTATGAATTCGACAAAACTGATGAAAGCGGTGAGCCTGTATGCGAAGGTGCGCCGCAAGAAGAAAACGGGGGCGAACTATTCAAGGATGAGAAGGGTGCTTGCCCTGTCGAAGAAGGAACGTCGGGACTTGCCCGCGGCGGTTTCTACGACCGAATGAAACGTGAAGTCGAGGGGCTGCTGTCGGCTTATCCGCACTGCAACGAACTCGAAAACGCGATAGAAAGCTCGGAATGGGTAAAAATAGGCTACGGCGACGGAAAATTTTACGTTTTCGGCGTACTGCGTTCGGCGGGTACGCCGCGGTATCTCTGTTACGGAGTGCCCTCAGATAATGCCTCCGCCCCGCCCGAAAGCATGCAAAACTTCGCTTCTTTCCTGCCCGTAGGCGGCAAGGGGGAGGGGTTTTGGGTGATGTATCAGGACGCCGACACGGGTGCAAGCGTAAAAATATCGAATACGTAGCGCGCTTTCCGCGTCCGCAAAGCGCAAAAGGCGGTATTCCGCAAAAAATTATTTAAGCCCTTTGAACGGTTTGAAAACGAGCAGGGCATACACGGTAAACAGCGCCGCGACAAGCCCGATTGCCAAAATGCTTCTGTAAATAACATAGTTGTAAAAACTTAAAAACAGCAGGAGATTGAAGCCCGAAAAGGCGAAAATTCCTCCGCATATCGCAAGGAACACAAGTATAATTACACATAAATTACATGAAAGCCTCATACTGCAAGTATGGGGCTTTCACGCGGTATGTATTCATTTTTTAAGGTCAAAGCTTTATATTGTCGAGGACAAGTTTGTCAAAGCCCGGCGTTTCCGTAAAATCGCGCGGCAGAAATCGCACCGTGCCGAATTTGGCGTAATTGAATATGTGCGTTTTCAAAAGCACGGGGGTGGCAATGTCCAACCCTTCGCAGATATCGGTAAGATAGTTGAAAAATTGAGAGTATATTATCTTCCCCTCGCGCTCATAAGTAAGCTGTTTCAATATCTTTTCGTCCTTAATTATTTTCGCCCAGATTTTAAACATATCATAATTATACAAAAATACGCCGCGGACCGCAAATATTTTTCAAATATATTGACAACGATATTTTTAAAAGTTAAAATAAATGCAGCGGTTGTTCCGCACCTAATTATAAAGGATGGTATTTTATGAAGAAGACAGATAAGGATATTCTCGAAGTTCTGCGGGCGGACTCCCGCCTCACGCCCGAAAAAATTGCCGCAGCCGTCGGTATGACCATTGAAGAGGTAAAAACCCGCATACGCGCCCTTGAAGACAGCGGAATAATAGCGGGATATACTACTATCCTGAACACGGACGAGCTGGACGAAAACGCAGTCGAAGCGTTCATAGAAGTAAAGGTTGACTTGCAGCGGGGGCACGGCTATCAGAAGCTTGCGCAGGAAATAGTCGCTTACAGCGAGGTGAAAAATTTATACCTTGTCAGCGGCGGGTACGACCTTGTGGTAATAGTGCGCGGCAACTCTATGGGCGCTGTTTCGCGCTTCGTTTCCGAAAAGATATGCACTTGCAACACGGTAATTTCCACTTCCACGCACTTCATTTTAAAGAAGTACAAGGTAGAGGGCGCTACGATAAAAAGCGGCGACGACGACAGGTTGAGCGTGCAGGCGTAAAGCTTTGTCTAAATTACGGGTATTATTATGAGAAAATTCGTTAATTCCCGCGCGGGCGCTTTACAACCCAGCGGCATAAGAAAATTTTTCGATATAGTCACCAAAATGGAGGGGGCGATTTCACTCGGCGTGGGCGAGCCCGACTTCATTACTCCTTGGAACGTGCGCGACGCCGCCATTCGCTCCATTCAGCTCGGCTATACGCAATACACGGGCAACCGCGGACTTCCAGAACTGCGAGAACTTATTTCGCGCTACCTGCGCGAACGCTTTGCCGTGGAATATCCCGCCGACAGAATCCTTGTGACAGTCGGCGCGAGCGAGGCGATAGATTTAACTCTCCGCGCAATCTGCGAAGTGGGGGATGAGATTCTCGTGCCGGAGCCTTCGTACGTTTCCTATTCTCCCACGGTGACCCTTGCGGGCGGAACTCCCGTCGGCGTGCAGTGTACGGCGGAAAACGACTTTATTCTGACCCCCGAAATGCTTGAAAAATGCATAACGCCCCGCACAAAAGCGCTTATTTTGCCCTTCCCCAATAACCCGACGGGCGCAATTATGACGAAAGAGCAGCTGGAAGCCATAGCGCCTATAATAGTAAAACACGACCTGTTGGTTATTTCGGACGAAATTTACGCCGAACTAACCTATGTGGGCAAGCATTTTTCCATAGCTTCGCTGCCCGAAATGACGGAGCGCACAGTGTATATAGGCGGATTTTCCAAGGCTTTCGCTATGACGGGCTGGCGCGTCGGTTTTGTCTGCGCCCCGCGGGAAATAGACGAAGCTATGTTTAAAATCCATCAATACACAATCCTTTGCGCCCCCAACGTAAGCCAAAGGGCGGCGGTTGCGGCGTTGAAAGAGGGCTTTGCCGACGACTTTTCTTCCGTTATAGAAATGCGGGAAGAGTATTCACGGCGGGGCAAATTCCTTGCCAATTCGCTTAATTCGCTGGGGCTTTCCTGCTTTATGCCAAAGGGCGCGTTTTATATTTTCGCCTCGGTGGAAAGCACGGGAATGGACGGCGAAACATTTGCGAGCGCCCTGCTCGACGAAAAGAAGCTTGCCGTCGTTCCCGGCGGTGCGTTCGGCAGCGCGGGCAAAAATTTCATAAGGTGCAGTTACGCAACCTCGATGAGCCAGCTCAACGAGGCGGTCGAAAGGATAAGAGAATTTCTGAAAAAATAAATTTTTGCCCGCCGCGCGGCGTTAAATTCTATGCCAAAGGGTTGACAAATAAAAACTTAAACCATATAATAAGGTTACGACAAAAGCGTGATTCCGTATGCCTCGGAATCACTTTTGTTTATTCAATTTCTATCTCAGAGGTAAAACCATGTCAGAGCTTATTGTAATGACCCAAAAAAATTACGAGGATTTGAAAAAGGAACTTGACTATCTTGTCAAGGTTAAGCGCCAGGAGATTATAGAGAGAATCGCCGAAGCGAGAAGCCACGGCGACCTTTCCGAAAACGCCGAATACGACGCCGCCCGCGAGGAACAGCGCTCCAACGAGGGCAAAATCGCAGAGCTTGAATATAAAATAAAGAACGCCGACATCCGCGAAGAGGTAGCGGACACCAGCTACGTCCACCTCGGCAGCGTGGTAACAGTTTTCGACGAGGGCTTGGGCGAAGAGGACGTTTATACCATAACCTCTGTCACGGAAGTTGACGCCATAAACAATAAAATTTCCGTCGAATCCCCCGTCGGCGCGGCGCTTTTGCGCAAGAAAGTGGGCAACAGGGTAGAAGTAAAATGTCCCGACGGCAGCTCATATTTTCTTAAAATCAAGGCAATAAAGTAACCTTTTACGGAATAGAATTATGACAGAAATCAACGATACACCGCTTACGGAAGCGGAAGAGGCGGAACGCCTCGCCGAACAGGCGGTCATCCGCCGCGAAAAACTTCAAAAACTCGTTTCGGAGGGCAACGACCCCTTCGTAAAAGTCAAATACGGCGTAACCCACAGTTCAAAAGAGGTTATCGACAACTTCGAAAAGCTGGAAGGCAAGGAAGTCAGCCTTGCCGGCAGACTTATGTCCCGCAGGGTTATGGGCAAGGCTTCATTCTCGCACATACAGGACGGCGCGGGGCAAATCCAGATATACGTCCGCCGCGACGACGTAGGCGAGGACGATTATGCCGCGTTCAAAAAGGACTACGATTTAGGCGATATTTTAGGGCTTAAAGGCTATGTTTTCAAAACCCAGACGGGCGAAATTTCCGTGCATTGCAGCCATATAGAGATGCTTTCCAAGTGTCTTTTGCCCCTGCCCGAAAAACAGCACGGGCTTAAAGACCCCGATATCCGCTACCGCCAGCGCGACCTTGACCTTATCGTCAATCCCGAGGTAAAGAGCGCGTTTATAAAGCGTTCGCAGATACTGCGCGAACTGCGGGCTTATCTGGACGGAAAGGGTTTCCTCGAAGTGGATACGCCCGTTCTCAACACTTTGGAAATAGGCGCATCGGCGCGCCCTTTCAAAACGCACCATAACGCGCTGGATATAGACATGTATCTGCGCATCGAAACCGAACTGTACTTAAAAAGATGCATAGTGGGCGGGCTTGAACGGGTTTACGAAGTGGGAAGAATTTTCCGCAACGAGGGAATGGACGCTTTCCATAATCCCGAATTTACGACAATAGAGGCATATTGTTCCTACGCCGATTATTTTGACGTAATGGACCTTGTGGAGGATATGTACAAGACGGTTGCGCGGAATGTCTGCGGCTCGGAAAAAATCGTTTATCAGGGCACGGAGATAGATTTCGGCGGCAAATGGCAAAGGCTTACCATGAAGGAAGCCGTCAAAAAATATTGCGGCGCGGATTACGATTCGTGGAAGAGCGACGAGGACGCGCGCGCGTGCGCGAAATCGCTTAACGCGGAGGTCAAAGAGGGTGCGGAAGCTACCCGCGGTCACGTGCTTGCGGCGCTGTTCGACGCGTTTGTGGAGGACAAGCTTATCCAGCCCACTTTCATCTACAATTATCCCGTGGAAAATTCTCCCCTTGCAAAGCGCAAGGAGAACGAACCGCTGTTTACCCAAAGATTCGAATATTTCATCTGCGGCCACGAATTTGGCAACGCCTTTTCCGAATTAAACGACCCGATAGACCAAAAACAGCGTTTTGTAAAGCAGGTAGAGGAAAAAAGACGTCAGGAGCCAAACTGCAACGCGCAGGTTGACGAGGAATTTATCACCGCTCTCGAATACGGCATGCCCCCCACGGGCGGGCTGGGCTTCGGCGTTGACAGGCTTGTAATGCTTCTTACGGACAGCCCCACAATCCGCGACGTGCTGCTGTTCCCCACGATGAAGCCCCGCCGCTGACGAGCGGGCGGATTCAACGTAAAATGTACGAATATCATATATACCGCCGCCTTAAAGAATATGCAAAGGTCTGCAAAGCCTTTCATATGCCCGGGCACAAGGGCAGGGGGGAATTTTCCGAATTTTTCCCCGCCGCCGAGCTGGACGTCACCGAATTGAGCTGGTCGGACAACCTTTCCGACCCGGACGGGGTTATAGCCTCCGCGCAGAAGGACGTAGCGGAAATTCTCGGCGCAAAAAAATCCTATTTCCTTACGGACGGGTCGTCCTCGGGAATAATGGCGATGATTTTCGCCGCCGCAAAGCGCGGAAAAAAGTTAATAGTGCCGCGCATAAGCCACAAAAGCGTGTGGAACGCGTGCAGGCTATTCGGCGTAGAGCCTATAATAGTTCAGGGAAAAATCAAGGACGGGATAATGCTTCCGCCCGAACCCGCGGCGGTAGAAAGGTTATTTGAAGAGGTCGGCGGCATTGCGGGAATGGTCGCCGTAAGCCCCGATTATTACGGCAATATCGCGCCGCTTGAAGAATATTCCCGTATAATTAAGCCGCGCGGCGGGCTTTTGGTTACCGACGGCGCGCACGGCGCGCATCTCGCCTTCGGCGAAAGGGAAAAATATGCGGGTACGTATTCCCACATTTGGGTAGATGGCGCGCATAAAACCCTTTGCACGCTCACACAAGGCGCTGTGCTTAACGTAAATTGCGGGCTTGTTCCCGAGGTGGAAGAAGGGCTTGATATTTTCCGCACCACTTCGCCCAGCTATCCCGTCATGGCTTCCGTGGAATACGGCGTCAAATTTCTCGCAAATCACCCTTCGCTTGTATCGGAAGCGGAAAAAGCGGCGCTCGGCGTCCGCAAAGATAAGTTTTTTACCGTTTATGAAAGCGGCGATTGGGCGAAACTTGCGATAGATTGCAGCCCGTACGGGATTTCCGCCGACATAGTAGCCGCAGAGCTGGAAAAGTCGGGTATATATTGCGAATTTTCGGACGGAAGGTATGTTTTGTTCTATCTTTCGCCTATGGTCCAAGAAGAGGATATCGGATTTTTAAGCGACAGGCTTAAAGCCGTTTTGACGGATAAAAGATTCAGCGGCAGCTACCGTAAAAGGACGTTTGAAATTTCCGCCGAGTGCGGACGCGGCTTTCTGGACGCGCTGCGCAGCCCAAGCGAATGGGTGGAACTTAAAGACGCCGTCGGCAGAACGTGCGCGGCGAACGCAGGTATCGCCCCCCCGTGCATACCCATATGCGCCGCGGGCGAAAAAATTACGGAAGAGAGCGTAAAAGCGCTTTCACAAGGGAAGACTTTCGGGCTTTCAAACGGCAGGATAAAGGTGGTTTATGAGGGGTAAATTCATAACTTTCGAGGGCTGCGAGGGCTCGGGTAAGAGTACGCAGTTAAGGCTTTTAGGCGAGTATCTGACTCAGCGCGGCGTCGATTTTTTGATGACGAGAGAGCCGGGCGGCAGCGCTATCGCCGAGGATATCCGCAGAATAATTTTAAACCCCGCCTACACCGAAATGTGTCCCGAATGCGAGGCGCTTTTATACGCCTCGGCGCGTATCCAGCACCTTAAAGAAATAGTGGAACCCGCCCTTGCAGCGGGGAAGCTGGTCGTCTGCGACAGGTACGTTGATTCCTCGTTTGCCTATCAGGGCGAAGCGCGCGGGCTCGGCGCGGATTTCATAGCGGAAATAAACGGTTACGCGCTTGAAAAATATCCGCCCGACTTGACCGTTTTTTTGGATATTTCTCCCAAAGAGGCATTCGAAAGAAAGCACGGCGCGGACAAAAACGACAGAATCGAAGCGTTGGGCTTCGAATTCCACGAAAAGGTATATAAAGGCTATAAAAAGCTGCTACCTAAATTTCCGCGCATAGTCGCCGTTGACTGCGGCGGCACAAAATTCGAAACGGCGGAAATAATAAAAAATCTGCTAATAGACAAAGCTATTATCAAGTAAAGTGGAAAAGCTTATCAAAGGCACAACCGCATATAAAATTTTCAGCAAGGACGTAAAAAGCGGCAAGCTTTCGCATGCATATCTTCTGCACCTTGCCGACCGCGCGAATCTGAGGAACGCCCTTAAAGGCTTCGCCGCAGGTTTTTTCCCCGCGGAGCTGTCCGCGCGCATTAAAAACGAAAGCTTTACGGATTTTGCCGTATATCCCAAAGAGGGCGGAAAGATTTCTGTCGAAGGCGTTTCTGCAATCATAGCGGAAAGCGCACTCCGCCCCGTAGAGGGGGATAAAAAGCTGTTCGTCATAACGGACTTCGACGAGGCTTCCGCGCTTGTGCAGAATAAGCTTTTAAAGACGCTTGAAGAACCGCCCGCAGACGTATATTTTCTTTTGGGCGCGGTCACGCTGGCGACGGTTTTGGATACGGTAAAATCGCGCGTGAAGCTTTTGGAGATTCCGCCTTTTTCAGAAAGGGATATATTCGCCGCCCTGCAAAGACAGGGCGAAAATCCCCTTAACGCGCGCGCCGCGGCGGATTGCGGCGGGATTTTGGGCGAAGCGCAGGCGATGGTTAGCGGCGGTTGGTATCAGTCCGTGCGCGGGGCGGCGGAAGAGATATGCGGAGCCGTAAAAATTTCCCAGATAGCGCCCGCCGTAAAAAAATACGGCGATACAAAATATAAAGAACAGCTTTTGTCGGAGATGCAGAACGTCTATTTTTCCCGTCTTAAAGGCGGGGGGGAAGGCGGACTTTCCGGGCATGCTTTGATATTCGCCCTTGAACGGCTTCCGCGCGCGTTTGCGGATTTAAAGTTCAACGCATATTTCCAGGGGCTGTTATACGACTTCATGCTTGAAGTCATAGAGGAGAACGACAAATGGCAAAAATTACAGGCGTAACCTTTAAGGACGGCGGCAAAGTGTATTACTTTGCTCCCGGCAAGGATAAATACAAGGAGGGCGCGGGCGTAATCGTGGAGACGGCGCGCGGGGTGGAGTACGCCACCGTCGTCATTCCCTACGCGGAAATTCCCGACGACAAGCTTGTCTCCCCCCTTAAACCCATTCTCCGCACCGCCACGCAGAAGGACAAGGAGATACACCTTAAAAATCTGGAACGCAAGGACGAAGCGCTTAAAACCGTGGCGGAAAAGATACGTAAGCACGGGCTGGACATGAAACTTATCGACTGCGAATTTACGTTTGACGGCGCAAAGGCGGTCTTTTACTATTCCGCGCCCCAGCGCGTTGACTTCCGCGAGCTTGTAAAGGAGCTTTCGCAGGTGTTCAAAATGCGCATAGAGCTGCGGCAGGTGGGCATACGCGACGAAATCAAACTGATAGGCGGGCTTGCAACGTGCGGCAGGGAGTGCTGCTGCGCAAGCTGTATGCCCGAATTCAAAAAAGTCTCCATAAAAATGGCGAAAAACCAGGGGCTTTCCTTAAATCCCGGCAAAATTTCGGGGCTGTGCGGCAGGCTGATGTGCTGCCTCGCCTACGAGAACGACTACTACGCCGACGCCTGCAAAAAAATGCCAAAAATCGGCGCCGAAGTGGTCACGCCCGAGGGAAAGGGCACGGTAGTGAACATAAATATGCTTAAAATGGAAGCGCGCGTGCGCATTGACGACAAGGAAAAAGATTTGTTCACCTATCACGATTTCCCCGTTATGGCGCTGAAATTCAAATCCGTTCAGAAACCCGAAAAAGAGGACGCTGAGGACGTTCCCGAAGATTTAAAAGAAATTCTGGATTAAATTTTCAAAGATTTTGGTTTTTCCCTTTACAGCAAAAAAATTGTGTGATATAATACCCGTACTGAATGTATTAAAAAATTATGGAGGAATTTATGGCACACGTTATATCCGATGAGTGCGTAAGCTGCGGCGCATGCGCGGCAACCTGCCCCGTTGAGGCTATATCCGAGGGCGCCGACAAGTACGTTGTCAACCCCGACGTTTGCATTGACTGCGGAGCTTGCGAGGATACATGCCCCACAGGCGCGATTCATCCCGCTGAATAACATGAACAAAAAAGGGCGGAGGGAGAAATTACACCCTCCGCCCTTTTTATTGTGAAGCAAACCGTAAAATACCGCAAAAACAGGGAATGTATTGCGTTTTATATCGCCGCGAAGTTAAATGTTGAAAGAAAACGAAGTCCTGGAAGAATTTTTCGGGGATAAAAAGATAATACAGAACGTATCGCTGTACCGCTTTACTTCGGACAGTATTCTTTTGTCGCGCTTTGCAAGGGCGAAAGCGGGCGACGACGTGGCGGATTTCTGTTCGGGAAGCGGAGTGGTAGGCTTTCATTTTCTGTGCCTAAATCCTAAAATCAAATCGCTTACCCTTTTCGAAATGCAGGAAGAGCTCGCCGATATGTCCCGCCGCACCGCAGAATTAAACGGCTTTCAGTGCACGGTAGTATGCTCGAAATTGCAAGATATACCGCGCGATTTCGACGATAAATTTTCGCTTATCCTCTGCAACCCGCCCTATGAGCGTTCGGGCTTCGAAAACGCAGACTTCAAAAAGGCGGTCTGCCGCAAGGAGATAACCCTTACCCTGCCCGAAATAATCGAAACCGCGTTCAGAAAGCTTAAATTCGGCGGGCGTTTTGCAATTTTAAACCGCGCCGACCGAACCGCCGAACTGCTGTTCCTTTTGAAAAGCAGAAACCTCGAACCAAAGCGCCTCCAATTCGTCTCTGGCATGGCTGAATCCAAGCCTTATCTCGTTATGGCAGAAGCCGTAAAAGGGGGCAGGGAAGGGATAGAAGTTCTGCCTGCGCTTGTAAACGGCAATAAAAACCCGTAAAAACGCCTTAAAAAATTTTCTGTTTTTACGTCTTGAAATCGCTTGAAAATATTTTTGTTATGGTATATTTTATAGCTACGCCGATAGGCAATTTAAAGGATATAACTCTGCGCGCGCTGGAAGCGTTGC